>JAHFOU010000096.1 GCA_023261525.1 Planctomycetota bacterium
CAGGCCCATGCCACCAAGCTGGCCGCCGAGGCCGAAGGCCTGAGGGAACGCCTGGAGACCGCCGAACGGGCCCGCCTGGAGGCCCAGGCCACGCTGGCTCCGGCCGAGCGCGCCCGTCTGGAGGCCCAGGCCTCCCTGGAGACCGAGCGCCGCAAGGTCCAGGAGGCGGCCGAGCGCGCCCGCCTGGAGGCCCAGGCCGTCCTGGAGGCCGAACGGCGCAAGGTCCAGGAGGACGCCTCCGGCGTCCGCCAGGAGGCGCTGGCCGACCGCGCCCGCGCCGAAGGGGAGCTGGCCGCCGCCAGGTCCGCCCTCGAGCGGGCCGAGGCCGAGCGCAAGCGCCTGGAAGCCGCCGCGGTCCGGGCCGCCGAGGAGGCCCGGGGTCTTCAGGCCCGCCACCAGGAGGCCGAGTCGGCCCGCAGCGACTTCCATGCCGAGTTCGAGGGCTTCCGGGAGCAGGTCTCCCAGCAGCTCGCCGCCCTGGCGGGACGCAAGTCCGGCCCCGACACCTCGGAGATGGAGACCCTGCTGCAGCGCTTCAAGGCCGGCCTGACCCTGGAGATCGCCCAGACCGTCGGGAGCGGCGGCCGCATCCCCGAGCCGGAAGGCCTGAACCAGCTGGTCTCCGATGTCGCCGCCAAGCACGTGGCGCGCGCCTTCGAGGAGAACGTGACGAGCAACCTGGATACCATCGCCCCCGAGACCCGCCATTCCGGCGTGGGCGACAAGCTGGACCGCATCCGCCAGAGGCTCGCGGACAGCCGGCGCAAGACACCCGAACCCGGCAACGACAGCACGGAAACCAAGGAAGGCTAAGGAGGGCTAGATCATGGCCAATGCACCGCGCCCCGGCAAAGGGCTGGATGTGGGCACCGCGAACCTCGTGTGCGCCCGGGAGGACGCGGAGGGCTCCGTGGGCGTCTCCTCCATCCGCAACGCCTTCCTGGACGTCCCGGCGGACTCCTTCACCCGGAGCATGCTCTCGCGTCTGAAGGTCCAGTGCGTCCAGCGCGAGGACAAGCTCTACATCGTCGGGGAGACGGCCTTCGAGCTCGCCAACGTGTTCAACCGCGAGACCCGCCGCCCTATGCAGGGCGGCATGCTCAGCCCCACCGAGGCCAATGCCCTACCCATCGAGCGCCTGCTGATCGAGCGCCTCCTGGGGGAGCCGGCGGTCAAGGGCGAGACCTGCGTCTTCAGCGTCCCGGCGGAGCCCGTGGACTCCAAGATGAACGTGGCCTACCACCAGGGCGTGGTCTCCGAGATGCTCTCCAAGCTGGGCTACACCCCCCTATCCATCGTGGAAGGGCACGCCGTGGTCCTGGCCGAGCTGGAGGAGAAGGACTTCACCGGCATCGGCGTCTCCTGCGGCGGCGGGATGTTCAACCTCTGCGTGGCCTACAAGAGCGTGCCCGTGGTCTGCTTCTCCACCTCCCGGGGCGGGGACTGGGTGGACCAGAACGCCGCCACGGCGGTCGGCGCCCCGGCCAGCCGCCTCTGCGCCATCAAGGAGAAGGGGATCGACCTCAAGGCCCCCAAGTCCAACGAGGAAGAGGCGATCGCGATCTACTACCGCCAGCTGGTGGAGTACACCGTCAACGCCCTGAGGCTGAAGTTCGAGTCCAGCAAGGACATCCCCACCTTCCCCGAGCCCGTGGATCTGGTCCTGAGCGGAGGCTCCTCCCAGCCGGCCGGCTTCGTGGAGCTCTTCCGCGAACAGCTCCAGAAGGCCCACTTCCCCATTCCCGTCAAGGACATCCGCCTGGCCGCCGAGCCCATGAACACGGTGGCCCAGGGATGCCTGATCGCGGCCGTCACCGACCTCGGCGGCGAGCCTGCCCAGGCGGCCAAGGCCCGCTGATGGAGGCCCCCGACGCCCCGCCCGACCTGCCTGCCAAGGCCGTTCTGGAGGCCCTCCTCTTCTCCTCCGAGGCTCCGGTGCCCCTCGGCGACCTGGGCCAGGCCCTCGGTATCCCGGCCGAGCAGGTGCTGGCGCTGGCAGGCGAACTTCGCGCCGACTATGCCCAGTCCGGCAGGGCCTTCGGGATCGAGGAGATCGCCGGAGGCCTCCAGCTCCTGACCCTTCCCGAATTCGCCCCCTGGCTGGCCCGCCTGAGGCCGCCCCGCCACCAGGGCAAGCTCTCTCCGGCGGCGCTGGAGACCCTGGCCATCATCGCCTACAAGCAACCGGTCACCCGAGCCGAGATCGAGTCCATCCGGGGCGTCCAGGCCGGCCCCGTGCTCAGGGCCCTGCTGGACCGGGAGCTGGTACGCACGGCGGGCCGTGCCGAGGTCCTCGGGAGCCCCCTCCTCTATACCACCACGGAGCGCTTCCTCGAGCTCTACGGGATGAAGGGCCTGGAGGACCTCCCCCAGTCCTCCGACTTCCGGACCGCCGCGTCCGCAGGCCCCTCCGAGACCCCGCCTTCTTCCGAACCCGCAGTCCCCATCCCCGCATTGCCCCAGGGCCCGGAGGCCTCCTGACATGCCAGCATCCCTTTCGGACAAGATCCTCGTGACCGCCGATGTCCTGATCCTGGGCGCCGTCCTGGCCGCCGGCGCGGTCGGGGGAAGCCTTCCCCTCGCCCCGGGCCAGGACGTGCTCGTCCTGGGAACCCCGGAGCCCACGGCGGCGGCGGTTTCCCCAACGCCCGCCGTGAACCCGGCCAGGCCTCCCGAACCCGCACAACCTTCCGGGACCGCCCAGCCCGAGGTCCCCTCCCTACCGGAACCCGCGGCGCCGCCCAAGCCCGGCCAGGCGGAATGGGGCCGGGTCTACGCGGCCAAGCAGCGCGGCCTCGTCGCCGTGGACCAGGCCCGTTCGGCCCGGGCCACGGAGCCGGACAGGAAGCGCAAGGCCTACGACGAGGCAAAGGCGGCCTTCAAGGAGGCCCTGGCCGCGGCAAAGGAGTGGCGCGCCTGCGAGGGGGTGGACCCCTCGTCGGTCGACCAGCAGGAACAGGAGATCCGCATGATGATCTTCGAATGCGACAAATCCAGGCCCATGGGCAAATGAGCCGCCGCGAGTACGCCGTTGCCGTGATCCCGGGGGACGGGATCGGGCCCGAGGTGGTGGCCGAGGCCCTCAAGGTCGTGAAGGCCGCGGCCTCCATCCACGGCTTCTCCCTGAAGCTGACGGAATACCCCTGGTCCGGCGACCACTACCTGAAGACCCAGGTCCTCATGCCCGACGAGGCGCTGGACGAATACCGCCAGCAGGACGCCGTCTTCCTGGGCGCCATCGGGGATCCCCGCCTCCCGATCGGGCTGATCGAGCGCGCCGTGGTCGGGGCTCTCCGCTTCCGCCTGGACCTCTACGTGAACCTCCGTCCCATCCGCTGCCTGGCCGACCACCTCTCCCCCCTCAAGGGGAAGGGCCCGAAGGAGATCGACTTCGTGGTCTGCCGCGAGAACACCGAGGACGCCTACACCGGGATCGGGGGCTTCCTGAAGAAGGGGACCCAGGACGAGGTCGCCATCCAGGAGATGATCTACACCCGCAAGGGCGTGGAGCGCGTCATCCGCTACGCCTACGAGACCGCCAAGCGCCGCCCCCGCAGGAAGCTGACCCTGGTGGACAAGGCCAACGCCATCAACGCCCACGACCTCTGGCGGAGGACCTTCGCCGAGGTCGGCGCCGAGAAGGCCTATGCCGACGTCAGCACCGAGGTGGCCTATGTGGACGCCGCGGGGATGTGGATGGTCAAGAACCCCGAGAGCTTCGACGTCATCGTCACCACCAACCTCTTCGGGGACATCCTGACCGACCTGGGGGCCATCCTCCAGGGCGGGATGGGCATCGCCGCCAGCGGGAACCTCCACCCCGGAAGGGTCTCCATGTTCGAGCCCATCCACGGCTCGGCCCCCAAGTACCGGGGCCTGGGCAAGGCCAACCCCCTGGCGGCCATCGCGGCCGGGGCCATGCTGCTTGACTACGTGGGCGAACGGGAGGCGGCGGCCCGCATCGAGGGCGCCGTGGAGAGGCTCCTGGTCTCCCGCCGCATCTCCTCGGTGGGCACCGACAGCGGGCTGTCGACCTCCCAGGTCGGCGACCTGGTCACCGCCGAACTGAAGGCCCAGGCCGCCAAGGCCTAGCCCCTCCCGCTTAAACACACACGCCGCGGCTTCCTCACGGAGGCCGCGGCGTGGTTTCGTTTCTACCGGTCGGTAAGGACTAGTCCTTCCCGAAGCGCTCCGTCTCGATCTCGCGCTGGTCGATGATCTGGGCCTTCACCAGGATCACCAGGCTCTGGCGGTTCTGGGCATCCGTCTTCGCGCTGAAGAGGGCGCTCAGGAAGGGGATCTTGGAAAGGAAGGGCGTCGCCGCATAGTTGTGGGTCTGGTCGTAGTTCGTCAGGCCGCCGATCAGCAGGGTGCCCCCGTCCGGGATGGATACCGTGGTGCGGATCGCGTTCATGTTCACGATGGGCGCTTCCACGAAGATGTTCGACTGGGTATTGCCGTTCGCCCCCGCCCCGGTGACCGAACCCGAGGTGAAGACCGTGCGGATGCTCTTGAGCTCGCTGACCGTGGGCCTCAGCTCCAGGGTGATGTACTTGCGGTCGGAGCTGACCACCGGGCGGACGTCGAAGACGATGCCGGTCTGCACGTACCCGATCTCGGGGTCGTAGGCCACGGCCTGCACCTGGACCACCGCGGTGATGTCCTGGATGTAGGCATACTGGGTCACGCTGACCATGTTGGCCCGCTGGGTGTTGAAGCACAGCAGGGTCGGGGCGGTCAGGACGTTGCCCTTGCCGCTCTTCTCCACGGCCGTGATGAGGGCCGAGGCCTGGAAATTGTCCAGGAAGGCGATCTGCATGACGGTGGTCGGCGTCTCGTTCAGGGTCCCGTTGAAGGTCCTCGGGAAGACCCCGGTACCGATGGCCGATGCGGTGTCGGTGTTCCGGACCGCGGCGCGGATGTCGGTCCTCAGGCCGCGGGGGTTCTCGAAGCCCGCGCTCACCCCGCCGGCCGTATCGTTCAGGCCGGTCCAGTTCACCCCAAGGCCCTCCAGGCTCGCGTCGATGACCTGGATGAAGCGGGCCTGGATCATGACCTGGAGGGTCCGGTTGTCGCGGAGGCGGCGCAGGATCTCCAGGATCTGGCGGTGGGTGGCCGGGGGCGCATTGACGAAGATCTTGCCGTTCTTGGGCTGGATGTTGGCGCCCTGCTTGTCCCAGACGTCCTTGTTGGTCTGCTCCTTGATCAGCTCCACGAGGCTCTCCCCCGTGATCTTCTCATCCTCGTTGGGGTCCGCCTGCTTATCGAACGAAATGCCGGGCCCGGCGCCGCCGCCGCCCCCGCCGCCCATGCCGATGGTCGGACCGATGAAGTCCTGGGTCGTGATCAGGAGGTCGTGCACGTCATAGTCCCTCGGGACGTTGGGCTCGGTCATGCCCTCCTCGGTCGTGAACACCACGGACTCGTCGCGCAGGGTCCAGGCCAGGCCGACGTTGCGGGCCAGGAAGTTGAGCGCGCTCTGGAGGCTCATCCCGTCCTGCGGGCTCTCCAGGGTAACGGGCTTCTCGTCGAGCTGGGGGTCCTTCTCGGCCGCCAGGCGGTCCACGATGATGGGGCCGTGGAGGAGCTCCTTCTCGAAGTACTCCTTGGCGTCCTTGAACGTGCTGTCGGGAAGCTTGAAGTGGACGGAACGGGCGAGCTTCTCCCTCAGCACCTGCTTCCACTGGGGATCGGCATCGGCCTGCTCGACCTGGCTCAGGGAGTCGGCCCGGTGCTGGATCTTGTCCCAGTCGTCGGGGAAGCGGACGGAGCCGGAAGGCCCGTAGCCGTAGGGAACCTGCCCCTCCTTCACGGCCTCCCGCTGGTTGCGCCACTCCTCCTGGTACTCCTTGGCCATCCCGTAGCGGGTGGACACGTGGCGACGCTCCCGGGCCAGGGCCTTGAGGTTGGCGGCGCCGCTGTCTCCCGGCAGGAGATCATCCAGCTCGGCGGAGATGTGCTCGGCGTCCAGCCAGCGCTCGCCCCTCAAGGCCTCGGCCCCCTGGCTGCGAAGGGAGGCCACGCGACGCTCCTTCTGCAGGCGCATCGCCTCGTAGTCCTTCTGGGCTTCGATGGCGGCCTGGGTCCGCTGGCGCTCCTTGAGGCGGGTCTCCTCCTCCAGGGCATGCCGCTGGGCCTCCTTGGTCAGGGTGTTCACCTCAGCGCGCAGGCGCTCCTGGTCGGGAGAGCCGAAGGCCATCCACCGAACCGTCTCCTGGGCCTCGCGGAGGACCTGGAGGGCCTCGGCGAAACGCTGCTCGCCCATCATGCGCTGGCCTTCCCGGATCCGGGACTGGACGAAGACGGACTTCTGGTCCTCGGAGGCCAGGTGGGCCCTCGACAGCTCGTCCAGGGCCTCGGCCGAACGGGACGGCAGGACGCCCATGACGCTCTGGATGGTCTGGAGTTCGGCCTGGGCCTCGGGGCTGTCCGGCATGAGGTCGGCGGCCTTGCGGAAGGCGTCGGCGGCCTCCTCGAGGCGGTTGTCCTTCTTGAGCTCCCGGCCCACCCCGAGCCAGTGCTGGCCCAGGACGCGGTCCCTCTCCTGCTTGGCCGCACGCTCCTTGAGGACCTCCTCCATGCGCTTGTCGCGCTCGGCGGCATCCCCCTTGGGCGCGGGAGCCTCCTCGGCCATCAGCGGGAAGGCGACCAGGGTCAACAGGACAGGCAGGATGGGGCGCTTCATGATCCTCTTCTCCTTGCTTAGCGACTTAGCAACCGACGCTTTCCAGTGTACTCAAAATCCCGGAAAAACCCTTCTGTTCTTGGACTACTTACTTATTGGCGGGCCTCTCGGTCTCCAGAGGCTCGGGAGGAAGGTCCGCCGGCTGCTCCTCCACCAGCGTGCCCTCCAGGGGGGCGCTCGGATCCTTGGGATGGGGCGCCCACGCATGCCTCAGGTAGGCGACCTTGGTCCCCTTGTTGAGGGTCACCTTGCGCCGCTGTCCCGGCTTCTTGGGATCGGGAAGCTCCACCTCCCGGGGCTCCTGCTCCACCTCGATGTGGTCCAGGATCCAGGCGGTGCGGAAGTCCCGCTCCGGCTTGGCGGGCCTCGCGCCTTTGGCGGGCTCCGCCGGGTAGAGACGCCCGATCGGCTCCCCTTCCTTGACGTTGCTCCCCCTGTCCTTCTCCCAGCCCGTCCCGTTCCAGCGCTCCACCACCACGGTGATCTTGTCCTCGACCCCGCCATACCACCCCACGACGCGGATGCCGGCAGGGATGCGCACGGACGGAGCCTCGATGCTCTTGCTGTCCTTGTGGACGGCCGGAAGGTCACGAAGGCGGACCTCGGGCTCGGAAGCCTTGGGCTCCTCGGCCTTGGGGTCTTCCTTGGGCGCGGCGGGCACGGCCGGGGCGGGAGCAGGAGGCTTCGCCGCGTCCGGGGGCTTCGGAGCCTCCACGGGCTTGGGCGCCTCCTCGATCAGGGGGGCGGCCCAGAGCGCAGGCGCAGCCAGCAACAGGATGGCGAGCCCTTTCCGGATCATGGCTTCCCCTCCAGTTCGCCGTCCGTGACCTCGCCGCTCCCGACGGCCCTTATCCGGTACTGGTACTGGCGGTTCGGGGTCACGGTATCCACGAAACCGGTCTCCGCGGGATCCAGCATCTTCCCGTCAGGCAGGACCTGCCTCCACTCCCCCTTGGGAAGCTCCCGGCGCTCGATCCTCCAGCCCAGGGTCACCCCCGGGGTGGACTGCCCGTTGGGCTGCCAGGTCAGTTCCACCTTGCCCGGCTTGGCAGCATCGGCGGCGACCTTGAAGCCGACGGGCGGATAGAGCTCGAATCGCGGCTTGGCCTTGACCACGACGCTCACCCCCCCCGCGGGGGCCACACCCTTCCAGAGGCTGAACGAGGCCTTCCCGGGCTTCAGCGCCACGATTCTCACATGGGTGGCATCGGTCTTCTGGAGATCCACCACACCCGGATTCGTGAGGACCTCGATCCGGCAATCGTCCCCCAGGTCCTTGGAGGGGATCTCATCCCCCACCGTCATCTCGATGGCGTCGGAGGTCGTGACGACCGCGTACCCGATGAGACCGGAACGGATCGGGTAGGGCTTGGGAGCGGCCGCCAAGATGTCCTGGAGCTCCTGGAAGGCCTTCCCGG
>JAHFOU010000097.1 GCA_023261525.1 Planctomycetota bacterium
TCAAGGCCGCGCGGGCCATCTTCCCCTACGAGTTCCTCAACCGCTTCGACTCCATGGTGGTCTTCCAGTCCCTGAAGAAGCAGGACCTCTTCCGCATCCTGGACATCTACATCAGCGACCTGCACAGCCGGGTGGTGGAGACGGACAACCCCTTCATCCTGGAGTGCACGCCCCACGTGAAGCAGTACCTCGTCGACGAGGGCACGGACCCCCGCTTCGGCGCCAGGCCCCTGCGGCGCGCCTTCGAGAAGCACATCGTGAACCCCCTGTCCAACCTGATCTCCACGAACCAGATCCGCCAGGGCGACCTCATCGCCGCCAAGCTGGAGCACGGCAAGATCGTCTTCGTGCGCGAAGCCAAGTCCAAGGAAGGGATCCTGGTCGCGAAGTAAGCGTGTTCAGCGTCCTCCTTCTGCTCGCCTTCCTGCCGGCCCCCGAGCCCCCGCTGCCTTCGGAGCTCGCGCCCCCGCCGCACGCCGTCCCTCAGCCCGGGGGATCCGCTCCGGGGCCCAACGCCGCCGACCCTTCGCTGACCGATCCCGCCCCTTCCTCCGGGGATCCCGCCCTTCCTGAGCCGGCCCCTTCCCTTCCCTCTCCCTCGGTGCCGGATCCCTCCCTTTCGGATCCCTCCCTGACGGATCCGGCCCCGCCCGGGCCCGGGGACCCTCCCCCTTCCCACCCCGAGATCCCCTTCGTCCCGCCGGTGGCGCGATGCCAGGTCGACGACGCCCGCACCCTCTGGGAGAACTACCGCGACGAATGCCTGCTGGCCCTGCCGCCCGCGGCAGGGGGCAACCTCTCCATCTACGAGCATGCGCCGGACCGCGTGGAGGATCTCCTCACCCTCCTGGGCTATGAGGGCGACTTCGCCCCCTGGGTCCGTCAGCTGGCCCTGAGGAGGCTGAGGCGGACCCCAAAGCTTCCCGAGACCCTTGAAAGGATCCTGGAGGATCGCAAGGCCCCGCCCCTGCAGAGGGCCTGGGCCGCGGACGCCCTGGGCGAGCTCGGAGGCGCGCCCGCCGTCCCGGCCCTGGCCAAGCAACTGGCCTCCGCCCGGGACCTGGATCTGAGGGGCTTCTCGGCCCTGGCCCTGGCCCGGATCGGGACTCCCAAGGCCCTGGAGGCCGTCGCCCCCCTGGCCCTGGACCACCGCGAGAACGAGGACCTGCGCTGCCTGGTCCTGCTGGCCCTGGGCGCCTCCCGGGAGCCCCTGGCCCGCCAGGTCCTGGCCCGGGTGGCCTTCCGGGACCTCCGGCTCAGCGCCCGTCGCGCGGCCATTTTCGCGTTAGGCAGCCCGCCTGCCTCGCCGGGGGAGCTGGGTCTCCTCAAACGCCTGGCGGAGGATTCCGACCCCAACCTCCGCGCCGCGGCCCTGATCGCCCAGCGGGGAGCCGGAGCCAAGGGCCTCCAGGCTCCCCAGGCCGTCGTGAGGGCCTCGGCGGCCCTGGGCGCCGGCCTCCTCCCCGCCGCGGGAGATCCGGGCGAGCTGGGCGCCGTCTTCCAGAAGGACCCGGATCCCCTGGTGAGGGCCTGCGCGGCCCTGGCCCTGGGGCGGGCGGCCTCGGACGGCTCCCTGAGGGTCCTGCGCGCCGGCCTGGCGGCCGAGCCCCGGGCCCATCCCTTCCTGAGGGCCTATGCCCTGCTCGGCCTGGGCCTGAGCCACAAGCCCGGGGTCCTGCCGGATCTCCTCCAGGGCCTGGACTCCAGGAACCGGGACGAGGCCGTGGCCTCGGCCCTGGCCCTGTCCCTCCTGGGCAACCCCGGGGCCGCCGGGCCCTTGGTCCGGGCCCTCGAATCCGGCAAGAACGCCGACCTTCCCGAGGCCGCTCTCCTGGCCCTGGCCGCCCTGAGGCGTCCGGAGGACCTGCCCCGCCTCCTGTCCGGGCTCCAGGCTTCGGCCCCGGGCCTGAGGCAGGCCGCGGCACTGGCCTGCGCGGTGTACGGGAACCCCGAGGCCTGTCCCGCACTGGAGAAACTGTTCGAGGACCGGGACGCCGAGGTCCGCGCCTCCGCGGCCCTGGCCTTCGACCTGTTGGGTGTGGACGAGGCCCGTCCCCTGGTCTTGCCGAAGGCGCTGAGCGGCTTCAAGCATCGGAGCGCCCAGGTCCGCTGCGTGGGCCCGACCGAGGTCCGCCGCCAGCTGAACCGCGACCTGCCAAGGGAGTTCCAGCTCCCGCTGATCCCCTAGGCCTGCAGAAGGGCGAGGATCTTCCGGTCCGCGGGCGGGAAGGCCAGGCGCCCCAGCCGGGCGCGCTGGACCCAGCGCACCTGCTGGCCCTCCATGCTCCTGGGTTCACCTTTTTCGAGACGGCAACGGTAGAAGTCCAGGCGGACCTGCTTTTCCGGGTAGCGGTAGGTCACCCGGCACATCCGCACACCCACGGCGACGCGACAGCCCAGCTCCTCGAGGATCTCCCGCCGCAGGGCGGCCTTGGGGCCCTCCCCCTTCTCGATCTTGCCCCCGGGGAACTCCCACATCCCGGCCAGGTGGCCGCCCCGCTTGCGCTTGGTCACCAGGACCTCGTCGGCGCGTAGGAGGACGGCGGCGACGACGGGAATCGGGGAAGGCATGCTATAAACCCAGGCGGCATGATAGCCAAATCCCTCGTGCAGGGCCTGGACGCGGCGGCCCGGGGCCTGGGGGCGGCGCGCCTGGGCGTGGCTCCCCTGTCCGTCCCGGAGCATGCCGAGTCCTTCCGGGCCTGGCTGGCCTCCGGGTCCCAGGGGAGCATGGGCTACCTGACGGAAGAGCGCCTGGATCCCGTCCGCCGCTTCCCCTGGGCCCGCTCGGCCGTGCTCTGCGCCTTTCCGTACGACCCGGAGCCGGGGGATCGCCGGACCCTCCTGCCCTCCATCGCCCGCTACGCACGCGGGGACGACTACCACGCCGCCCTCCCCCCCCTCATGGCCCAGCTGGCCGCCCACCTGGAGGGCCTGGCCGGGCGCTCCCTGCGCTCCAAGACCTTCTCGGACACCTCGGCCCTGATGGAGAGGGACCTGGCCCGCCGCGCCGGCCTGGGCTGGATCGGCAAGCACGCGGGCCTGTTGACCGAGGACTCCGGCTCCTGGCTCCTGCTGGCGGGCTTCCTGACGGAACTGGAGTTGCCGGCCTCCTCCCCGGTGGAGGAGCGCTGCGGGACCTGTACCGCGTGCATGGACGCCTGCCCCACCGGGGCCATCCCGGCCCCGTACCGGGTGGACGCCCGGCGCTGCATCGCCTACCTCAGCATCGAGCACCGGGGCTGGATCCCGCGGGAGATGAGGCCCTGGCTGGCGGACTGGCTCTTCGGCTGCGACCTCTGCCAGGAGGCCTGTCCCTGGAACCAGCATGCGCCCCAGGGGCTTCAGGCCCTGAAGGCGAGGCCGGAGTATTCCAACCTGACGCTGAGCGAACTGATCGCCTTGCCGGTGGCGCGTTACACGGCCCTGTTCCGCGGGAGCGCCCTGAAGCGGGCGACGAGGGCGGGCCTGCGCCGCAACGCCATCATCCTGGCGGGGAACCGCAAGGACGAAGCCTGCCGGGAGGGCCTGGTGCTGGCCTTGTCCGACCCGGATCCGGTGCTGAGGGGGACGGCGGCCTGGGCGCTGGGGAGGCTGGGAGGGTCCGCCTCCCCGATCCAGGAGGCCCTGGGTCGGGAAGCGGATCCCCAGGCCCTGCGGGAGATGCGCGAGGCTACTTGAAGGCCAGGACGTCCTGGCACCAGGCCAGGCGCTGGGGCGAGCAGAGGTAGAGGGTGACGTGGTCCATCTCGGGGACCAGCTCGTACTTCACATGGGTGAACTGGGCCTGCTTGAGGGCCTCCAGTGCGGCGGGGATGGCCTTGTCCAGGACCGGCCCGTTGAGGCTGTCCTTCTCCCCCTTGAGGACGTAGATCGGGAAGGGGTCGGGGCGGGGGCATTTCGAGAGGCCTCCGGCGAAGACCGCGCCCAGCGGGATCACCCCCCGCAGGCGGTCGCGGTGCTTGTCGATCATGGTGTAGGCGATGCGTCCCGCGCCCGAGTGGCCGCAGAGGAAGACCCGCTCCCGGTCCAGGCCCAGGTCGTTGCAGAGCCGGTCGACGATCCTCAGGAGCTGGAGGCACTCCGCCTCGGGGTTCCCGGCGCCGTCGGCGCTGGGGCAGTTCGGGGCGACCAGGGCGAAGCCGCCGTCCACGATCTGCCCGTCCACCCGGGCCGCCTCGCTGGGGTTCCCTCCCCCGCCGTCGACGTGGAAGTAGATCGGGATGCGCCGTCCGGCCTCGTAGTCCTTGGGAAGCTCCAGCACGTAGCCGGGCAGGTCCTTCTCGGGCGGCACGAGGACCCACTTGCCGGTGGCCTTGGCGAGGCGTTCGTCCAGGAGCTTCAGCGCGGCCACCGCCTGGGGGGTGGCCAGGGCCTTGTCCAGGGCGACCTGGGCGGGAGAGGGCGCGCCCTTGCCTACGCCGTTCAGGTCGATCTCGGTCTGGAGGGCCCGGGCCCTGGCGCCAAGGCGCCGGGCCATGGCGAAGGCGTTCGCCTGGACGGCCTGCTGGGCGAGCTTGGTGAGGGCGGCGACCTGGGCCTTGTCCAGGGTCAGGTGGCGGGCGGCCAGCTCGGCTGTCAGTTTCGTCTCGTCCGGCGGGGGCTCGGCCGGGAGCTCGGCGAGGGCCTTGGCGACCTTGGCGTTGCGGCCGTCCCAGAGGAGGGCTTCCTGGAGGGCTCCGCGCGCTTCGTTGAAGAGCTTCTGTTCGAGGCACCAGGTCCCGAGCTTCTCCTGGGAGGCGGCGTAGGACTTCGCGAGCGCGGCCTCGGCTTCGGCGAGGGTGGTCTCGGGGGAGGTGCCTCCGGCGCCGGAGAGGAGGAGGACGGAGGCGGCTAGGGCGAGGGTGAAGGAGAGGCGCATGGGGCTATGCTTCCATAATCGGAAAGACTTTAGCTACACACAACAAGGCCTGTCGACGGGAGAACGAGTCCAGGATAAGAAGAGAAATAAAGAAAAGAAAATCATGCCTGTTTTTTAGGGTTGGTCAGGTTCTTGGGCCAGTCGCCTTCGCTGATGCCTTTCGTAGAATCGGACGACCAGATCAGCCTGAATCGCAAGCCCTTCAGGCCTGAAGCATTCCAGAGATCCACGAAACGCTGGCTAACGAAAGTGTTGCTGGCTCTCCCGGGTAATTTAAAGATATCGACGTCTCGAACGAGTTCTTCCCGAAAGGAGTAGTGTTTGACCATCATGATGTCACTGCTATTGGGGAAGTACTTGATGATGGCCTTCTCAGGGTCGAGGGCTTCGAGGACATGAGTAGGGTTGTACATCGTGACTTCGGTCTCTTTGCAAAGCAGGGGTAGGAGTTCACCATGCTTTTGCAATAAAGGGGTCATGGCCTCTACAGCCTGGTATTTGAAGACGAGAGCATCGGACCCAAACCAAGGGGAATCCGAAGACAAAAGCTTCTTTCCTTGGTCCTTTTTAATAATCCGCATGGGGATGGGCTTCCAGGTCTTCCGTCGGAGTTCGCCATTGACCAAGAGACGAATGTTCTCGTAGTCCTCCTTGTGGATCGGCTGGCAGAGTTCATAGCCCTCTTCGGGAGGCCATAGATCGTAGATGCAGAGTACGGGCAGGGTCATGGGAATTTCCCGGAGAGCAAGCTTTGCCGAATATGCTCCAGGGTTGCTGTATTCCTCTGCACGCTTTCGTCGATTAGAACGGTCCAGGGGTCGGGGCATGGGCATGCCTCAAGACAACATACACAAACCCATTTCCAAGTTTAACAATGAGGATGCCGTCAGTGCCGCGATCCACAGCCACAGCATTATCAGGATTCTCATCCGTAGCCTTCCACCAATCTAAGTTCATCCCTGACTCTAGTTTCCAAGCAGGAGACCCTAGCAAAGCAAACACGAAATCAGACTCCGATTTCTGAACTTTCTGTGGGTCAAGGTTATTGGAACGTAAAAACTCCTGGTAGCCCACTTTGTCTGTAGGAAAGCTAATGTATGTTTTGGATGCACCAATAGTCGTTGTCGGGGACCACACAGTTCGTCGGATATTACAGGCGTTGCGCGGCAAATCTATTTTTTCATTGTTTGGGGGATTGGGCATATTTTGATGGTTACCCCTTTGGATCAGGATGTGCGCATAGAAAACAGCGATCGCGACAACGGATGCGCACGTGAATGCATATGCAACTCGTTTAGAGTTCATCACCGCCCTTTCCGGTGAATGTCTGCAAATGTTTGGGCCCCAGCCTCTCCACCTCCAACGTCTCCAATGTCGCCAAGCGCTCCAGCTCCGAGAGGTCCGCCGACTGCAGAGCCAACTTCGCCCCCAACATCTAATCCGCCGGCTGCTCCGGTGACAATGTCGGCCCCGCCCTTCTTAAGACGATCTCCGACAGGAATAGGGTTGGATCCGACCCATAACGCATTGCTGTCATCGCTTGACTGTTTGAGTGTGGTATGAACGCTAGTTATGTTGAATGGCTTTCCGGGTAACGCCAGAGTAGCCACTCGAACCTTGAGTTCCGCCAAGTAAGGTCGATTGGAATTTCCTCCAAAGGCCTTTGGGTCAAAATCCCAGTAGTCCACGAAATCCATAACACCGACAAAGCGCCATTTTCTATCCTTGGAAACCATTAGCCTGCCGTCGTAGTTGATTTGGAAATTGCCCAACGTGCCGTTTGTCATGGCGCCTCCCCACCCGGACACATGGATTACCTTGCTCTTGCTTCCTGAGGAGAGCATAGGTTTGAGTTCATCTTTAAACTTGTCACTATTTCTGATGTCGACAATCGGGTTTGTATCACGCATTTCTTTTTCTGAGAGTTTGATCGGATTCCCAGTGTCATCCATATAGTTGTTCAAAAATTTCCGTGGCAAATAGTGTTCGAAGAAGGAGAGCCACACTCTTCGTTCGGCATCGGTTGCTGACCTTAGTCCGGTCGGGTCAGTAATATTAGTCGGGCCTCCATTTGCGTACCCGTACCAATTGCTCCCACTCCTGGCCGGATCCCTCTGCCCGAATCCCCCCCTGCCCGGCATATAGAAGCGCGCCCGGTTGTGGTAATGCCCGGTGACTCCGTCAAACTCCCTACCCGCGTACTGGTAGCGGTTGGTTACGCCTTCCACCTTCTGCAGAGAGTTCCCCCAGGCGTCGCTCACGTAGCGGTTCGACACCGCCTGGGCAGAGCTCAGCAGTAAGTGAGTGCTTCCTAGAGCATCCGGCACGTACCCATAGGTCCCAGTGCCCCTCAGGACGGAGAGCTTCTCATCGATCCCCTCGCCATTGGTGTAGATGGCCGCATAGATGTTCCGGGAGGGGCCGACGGTCCCCCACCACCGCGTCTCCCTGGGCCACGCGGGAATCCAGGACGCGTTTGCGGGCTATGAA
Organism: Planctomycetota bacterium; assembly: GCA_023261525.1. GTDB lineage: Bacteria > Planctomycetota > SBBH01 > JAHFOU01 > JAHFOU01 > JAHFOU01. Next base: position 7,352 of record JAHFOU010000097.1, read on the forward strand.
GGCGGGATCCTTCTCGCGCATTTTCTGGAGGGCCGCCACGGTCTCGGAGGGCTTGGGCGGGATCACCTCCGGCGCGGGCGCGGAGACGGTCCCGGACAGGGCCGCGGGAGGCAGCGCCGGAGGTTTCCCGGGGGTCTTGGCGGAGGAGGCTTCTTGCGGAGAGTGGGGACTCAGGAAGACGGCCAACCCCAGGCAGGCCACCGCGGCGAGGCCATACGCCCAGGCACGAAAGGGGCGAGGCATCGAGGGAAACCTTATCCCCCGCTGGAGGAAAGCTCAAGCGGATTCGAGGGGGTTACTTCGGCGTCAGCTTCGTCGCGGCGATCCCGGCCTTTTCCTGGATCGCGCCGAGATCCAGTTGGTAGGCCCGGCCGTAGCCGAAGTCCAGGGGCGGCGGAAGCGGTACCGTGCGCTGGTAGTTCCCCACCAGGACGGAGGGGCGGCCTTTCCAGAGAAGGGGCGCCAGCCGGCCCCCGAAGCCGGGGCCCCCGTCGTAGGGCCCGAGCTGGGGTTCGCCGTTCACGGTCCTGAGCAGGGCCCCGGTCCGCCCGGAGCAGACCTCGACGGCCCCCGTCCTCTGCCCGCCGACCGCCCGCCAAGGGTAGCCCACGACGATGTCACGCACCGCATCCCCGTCCACGGAGGTGACGGACGCGACGGCCCAGCCC
>JAHFOU010000098.1 GCA_023261525.1 Planctomycetota bacterium
TGGATCCCGAGGTCTTCCGAGGCCAGCCGGGCTACTGGGGCCTCTGGGCCAGGACCCTGGGCCTTCCGGCCAAGCCTCCGCCGGAGGACTCCGGGAGCTTCCCGGTCACCACGCCCCCCCTGGCCTGGGCCCGGGACGTCCTGGCCTCCGCCCTCTACCACAAGGAGCCCATCCGCCTGGACTGGATCTGGGGCTTCCTGGGGGTGTACCTGGTGGTCGTGGGACCGGCGGACTACTTCCTGGTGAGGAAACTGCGCCGCTGGCGCCTGGCCGGCCTCCTGACCCTGGGCTCCTGGGCCGTCCTGGCCTCCCTGGCCTGCTACCACCTGGGCTCCTCGGGCCGCTTCTCCCGCACCGTGGTCTCCCGCGTGGCCGTGATGGACGCCTTCCCCGGCGCGGGGAGGGTCTCGGGGCGTTCCCTGGTCTCCCTCTACCAGTCCGGCAACGCCCGCTTCGACGCGGGGGCGCCCTGGGGGGAGGGCTCCGGCGCGGTGGTGATGGACCCGGCCGAGCTGGCGAAGTCGGGCCTGCTCAAGGGGGAAGGGCTGTCCTGGACGGAGGGCCGGACCCTGGTGGCGAACCAGGTCCCGGTCTACGTGGGAACCCAGAAGGTCTTCGAGGCCAGATGGCAGGGGGATTGGAAGTCGCTGGGGATCGGGGTGGAAAGGACCCCCGCCGGGTGGCGGCTGTCCAACCGTTCCAAGAGCGCGCTCCAGCCGGCGGGTGGAGGCCCGGCCATCCTTCCCGGCGCCTCGATCCTCTTGGGCGCGCCTGCCCCGCCGGGCCGTCTCGAAACCGGCTCGACGGCCCAGGAGCTCCTGGGCGCCTGGCTCTCCAACTCCCCGGAGGGCCTGCCCCTGGTGCTGGGCCAACGCGTCCTTCAGCCCTGCTTCAGCTTCTGGATGGAAGGCGAGGGCATCCCCCTGGGCATCGCCGGGGCCTACCCGGCGGTCCGCCAGGAGGCGGTGCTCCTGAGGATCTATCCCGGCTGAGTTTCGACCAGGCGGCTGACGTGGCCGGCGGGGAGGGTCCGTCCACCGACCACGATGCGGTCCAGGTCCAGTTCCGAGAGGATTCCGTGGATCTCCTCGCCGCCGGCCGTCACCCGCACCGGGCGGCCCAGGGTCCGGCAGAGGGATCTCCAGCGCGCCAGGAGGCCGGCTTCGCGACCCGCCTCCAGGTCCGGGGTGTCCCTCCCCAGGATGTCCAGGATGCCCGTCAGAAGGGCCTCCGGCTCCGGAGGCTCGACCCCTTCCGCCTTCACGGAGGTGGCGATGCCCCGGAGCTCGCCGGGGAATTCCGTGACGGCGAGGTTGATCCCGATGCCCAGGACGAGGAGGCCGCCCGACCTCGACTCCGCCAGGAGGCCGCCCAGCTTCAGGGGGCCGACCATGAGGTCATTGGGCCAGCGCAGGGTGACCTCCAGCCCGGTCGTGGCCCTCAGGGCCTCGGCCGCCGCCACGCCCAGGGCCACGCCGAAGGCCGGAAGCCTGGCCGGAGCCAGGGGCGTCCGGTGGGTGATCGAGGCCCAGAGCCCGCCGCCGTCGGGGGAATGGAAGGAGCGCCCCTCCCGTCCCCGCCCGGCGGTCTGGGCCTCGGCCATCAGGGCGAAGCCCGGGGCCTGACCGGCCTCCAGGCGCCGGAAGGCCTCCGCGTTGGTGGAGTCGACGAGGGGAAGCCGGACGATCCGGCTCAACGCGCCGTCAGCCGCAGGGCCATGGGCAGGGCGGGGGCCGAGTGGGTGAGGGCGCCCACGGAGATGCGGTCCACGCCCGTCCTGGCGTAGGCCCTCACCGTGGCCAGGGTGATGCCGCCGGAGGCCTCGAGCAGAAGCCTGCGGGGGTGGCGCTTGCGCACGGTGCGCACGGCCTTGGCGAGGGCGGCCGGGCTGAAGTTGTCCAGGAGGATGAGGTCGGCCCCGGCGGCGGCGGCCTCCAGGGCCTCTGCGACCGTCCGGGCCTCCACTTCCACCGGGACGCCGTGGCCGCGCGCGCGGCGGACGGCCTCGGCGCCGTTCCTGCCCAGGAGGGCCAGATGGTTGTTCTTGATGAGGATGCCGTCATGGAGGCCCATGCGATGGTTGGTCGCACCCCCGCAGGCCACGGCGTACTTCTCCAGGTGCCTCAGTCCGGGCAGGGTCTTGCGGGTGTCCAGGACCACCGCGCGGGTGCCCCGCACGGCGTCGGCGAAACGGCGCGAGAGCGTGGCGATCCCGGAGAGGTGCATGAGGAGGTTGAGGGCCGTCCTCTCCCCGGCGAGGAGGGCGGGGGCCGTGGCGGAGACCCGGGCCAGGACCTGGCCGGGACGGACCGCACGGCCGTCGCGGCAGAGCAGGCGGACCCGGGCCCGGGGGTCCAGCAGGGAGAGGATGGGCTCGAGGAGGGGCAGGCCGCAGGCCACCCCGGGCGCCTGGGCCAGGAGACGGGCCTCGGCGGCGCCCTTGAGCCCCAGGGCCCGGGTGGTCAGGTCCCCATGCCCGAGGTCCTCGGCGAGGGCCCGGATCAGGAGGGGGCGGTCCAGGTCGGGAGGGAGACGTCGCATGATGGGATTATACTCCGCCGTGGCCTCCTGCCCCTGTGGACACCTGTTCCCCCCGGACGCCCAGGCGGAGGCCGGAACCCTCGTCTGCCCGGCCTGCGGGCGCTTCGTCCCCGTGGCCGAAGCGGCCCCGCCTGCCTCCGCGCTTCCCCTGCCCCCGGTCCTGGTGAGGCGCTGGGAGATGACGAGGCCCTTCTCCTTCGGCGAGCAGATCCTGGAAGCTAGGGATCTCACCGGAGGGGAGCCTCTCAAGGTGACCTGGCAGCTGCAGAACGCCCGGAGCCTGGCCGCCCGCGGCCTGGCCCTCCTCGTCATGGTCGGCGGGATCGCCTCCTCGACCTATGCGCTGAAGGACCGCCTGAACGTCCAGGACCATCCCCTGGTGGTGACGGCCTACGTGCTCGCCATCCTGTGTTCCCTCGCCGGTGGCCTGGCCCTCGGGTTCGTCATCGCGCCGCGCCGCCCCTTCCTCCTGTCCACGCTCGGGGAGCTGGGACAGCCCTTGCTGTGGCTGCGCAAGGATTCGATGGGGTTCTGGAGGACCCGCTACGCGGTCCTGGCTCCGGATGGGGCCTCCCGGGGGAGCCTCCTGAAGTCCAGGTTCTCCTGGCTCCTGCCCAGGCCCTGGAAGCTGGAGGGGCCTTCGGGAGAGCCTCGGATGGAGGTGCACCCGGTCCTCTCGTCCCTGAACTGGAGGCTGATGCTGCTGACCTTCTTCCTGACGCTGATCTTCTGCTGCTGGCTGCTGATCCTGATCTTCCCGTTGTTGACCTGGTCCCAGTTCGCCTCGTCCCAGATCTTCACGCGGTACGAGATGAGGCTTCCGGACGGCCGGGTGGCGGGGGGGCTGATCCAGGACGGGTTCTGGGGGAGGAAATGGTCCCTGGCCTGGGGTGGGCAGGAGGCTGACGGGATCCCTTCGGACGTCATCGTCCTGGCCGCGGCGCTGGTGATCCTCAATCCCACGGGGGCGAGGTAGGGGGGTTGACAACTCGATAGTATGTGATAGTAATTGATAGAACTGGAGGGTCAACCATGACGCCGTTCTGTCAGGAAGGATTGGAGTTCGCAGTGGCTCTGGCGGTCGGCGGACTGGCGGGAGCCATCCTCTCCCGGCGGGGGCTTCCCTGGCGTAGGACCCTGCTCCTGGCCGGACCGGCGGGCATCCTGGCCTACCTCGCCCTGATCTTCCTGGGACGGGGCCCCGGGATGACGGTTTCCTTCGGCCTGCTGGCCGTCTTCATCGCGGCAGGGGATCTCCACTATCCCGCGGGCCGTCCCCGACGGAGCTTCCTCCTGCTCTGCGCCCTGGTCGGCCTCCTGTTCATGCAACGGGGTTGGGGACGGTTGGAGGCCCTGAGGGAGATGGAAGGGAAGCAGGACCTGGTCGAGGACGGCGTGAACCTGCAGAGCACGGGGTACACCTGCATGGCGGCCTCGGCCGCGACCTGCCTGAGGGCCCTGGGCCTTCCCGGCACCGAGGCGGAGATGGTCCTGATCGGCGGGACCGGCACCACGGGGACTTCCCCGGGGTGCATGGCCTGGGCCCTGTCGAAGCGTCTGGAGGGGAGCGGGTGGGCGGTGCGGGACGAACGGCGGGACTGGGCCAGCCTCCCCAGGGACGGGAGCCCGGCCATTCTCCAAACGTATTGGGGAGGGAAGGGCGGCATTTCCCATGCCACGGCCTTCCTTGGGTTTGAGGGGGAGAAGGCCGTGTTGGGAGAACCCATGCAGGGGCGGGTGCTGGCTACTCGTGAGGCCTTGGAAAAAGAGTGGGCCTGGCGTGGACAGGGGGTGTTCTTTGCCCGTGCCCGGCCGTAGTCAGGCCCTTCGCCTCCCCTTCGCCTTCTTCCTCGTCGCCGCCAGCGCCGGGGCGGCCTCCAGGCCCTTCCAGCCCGGCTTGAGTTTGAGGATGCGGTCCCGGATGGCCGCCGCCTTCTCGAACTCCATGTCCCTGGCCGCCTCCATCATCTCCCCCTCCATCCGGAAGACCGTCTCCTCCACCTCGTAGGAGTCCCCGCCCTTCTCCGCCACCGTCTCGGCCGCCTTGCGGTAGTTGCGGTCCGCCTCGATGGTCTCGCGCAGGGCCTTCTTCACCGTCTGGGGCGTGATCCCATGCTCGCGGTTGTATTCCGCCTGGGCCTTGCGGCGCCGGGCCGTCTCGTCCATGGCTTTCTTCATGGCCGGGGTGACCTTGTCCCCATAGAGGATGACGTGGGCGTTCACGTTGCGGGCCGTCCTGCCGATGGTCTGGATCAGCGAGGTCTCCGAGCGCAGGAAGCCCTCCTTGTCCGCGTCCAGGATGGCGACCAGGGAGACTTCCGGAAGGTCCAGGCCCTCGCGCAGGAGGTTGACCCCGACCACGCAGTCGAAGGTCCCGCCGCGCAGGTCCTTGAGCACCTGGACGCGCTCGAAGGCGTCCTGGTCCGAGTGGAGGTAGTGCACCTTGATGCCGCGCTCGCGGAGGTACTCCGAGAGGTCCTCGGCCATACGCTTGGTGAGGGCCGTCACCAGCACGCGCTCCTTCTTGGCGAGGCGCGTCTCGACCTCCTTCATCAGGTCGGGGATCTGCTCGGTCGTCGGCCGGACCTCGATCGTGGGGTCCAACAGGCCCGTGGGCCTCAGAATCTGCTCCACCACCTCGCCGCCGGACTGCTTCAGCTCGTACGGTCCCGGCGTGGCGGAGACGAAGACGACCCGGGGGGCCGCCGCCTCCCACTCCGAGAAGTGCATGGGGCGGTTGTCCAGGGCCGAGGGCAGGCGGAAGCCGTGGTCCACCAGGGTCTGCTTGCGGGCCCGGTCCCCGTGGGACATCCCCCCGATCTGGGGCACGGTGACGTGGCTCTCGTCGACGACCATGAGGAAGTCCTTGGGGAAGTAGTCGATGAGGCAGGAGGGGCGGGAGCCGGCGGGGCGGCCGGTGAGGTGGCGCGAGAAGTTCTCGATCCCCGAGCAGTGGCCGGTCTCGCGGAGCATCTCCAGGTCGTAGCGGGTGCGGGATTCCAGCCGTTGCGACTCCAGGAGCTTGCCCTGGCCCTTCAGCTCCGCGACGCGCTCCTCCATCTCCCGCTCGATGGCCTCCAGGGCCGGCTCCAGCCGCTCGGGGCTCATCACGAAGTGCTTGGCGGGATAGATCACGATGTCCTTGAGGGGGCGGATCGTCGCGCCCGTGAGCGGGTGGATCTCCTCCAGGCGCTCGATGCGGTCACCCTCCATGCGGATGCGGACGCCGGTCTCCTCGTAGGCGGGGATGACCTCGACCACGTCGCCGCGGGGCCGGAAGGTCCCGCGCTTGAACTCCACGTCGTTGCGGGCGTACTGGAGCTCCACCAGCCTCAGGAGGATGGCCTGGCGGTCCGCCGTCGCGCCCACGGCCAGGGGCAGGATCATGCGGGCGTACTCGTCCGGGGTTCCCAGGCCGTAGATGCAGGAGACCGAGGCCACCACGACCACGTCCTCGCGGTGCATGAGGGCCGAGGTGGCCGCCAGGCGCAGGCGGTCCAGGTCCTGGTTCACGGCCGCGTCCTTCTCGATGTAGAGGTCCTTCTGGGGGATGTAGGCCTCGGGCTGGTAGTAGTCGTAGTAGGAGACGAAGTAGTGGACGGCGTTGTCGGGGAAGAAGTCCTTGAACTCCCCGTAGAGCTGGGCGGCCAGGGTCTTGTTGTGGGAGACCACCAGGGCCGGCCGGCCGTGGTTCTTGATCACGTTGGCCATGGTGAAGGTCTTGCCCGAGCCCGTGACCCCGAGCAGGGTCTGGTGGCGGCGGCCCTCGGCCAGGCCCCGGCTCAGGGCCTCGATGGCCCGGGGCTGGTCTCCCGCCGGGGCGTAGGGGGACTTCAGGTGGAATTGCGCCATCCTGCCGCGAGCCTCCTAGGGGAGGAGGTCCTTCCAGACGGCCGGATCCCCGCTTCGGCGTTCCCCCGTGAGGCCCTGGAGGGCCTCCAGGGCCTCGGCCCTCACGAAGCGGCTGACGTCAGCCAGGCGCTCGACGAGGGCCGGGATGGCCTCCCGGGCCTTGAGAGCCAGGAGGGCCCGGCAGGCCTCGCGCTTCACCGTCCAGTCCCCCTCGCTGCCCAGGAGGCGGATGAGGGGCTGGACGGCTGCCTTCTCCTGGAGGACGCCGAGGGCGTGGATCGCCGCGCCGCGGACCTCCCCCTTGGGGCTGGCCAGGAGGGCGAGGAGGGTATCCGAGGCCCGGGGATCGGCGAGCTGTTCCAGGGCCTGGACCAGCCACATCTGCCGGGGGGGCTCCAGCGTCGGGAGGCGCTCCAGGATGACGGGGACCAGATCCTTCCCCAGGGCGACCAGCCGGGCGGCCGCGTCCTCGGCATCCCGGCTGGACTCGAAACGGTCGAAGGAGGGCAGGGCGCTGTTCAGGGCGGATTCCAGGGCCGCCCGGTCCGGGGACTCGGCCGGAGGCGGGGGTTTGATTGGGGGCGAAGGCTCGGCCTCCGGCTCAGTGCCCCGGGGCGGAGGGACGTAGCCTTTCCGCTCCACGGAGGCGATCTGGTCCCTGCGGATCTCGAGGGTGCCGTGGGCCGACTTCAGGAGCACGGCCTCGGGGGTCTCGCGGACCACCTCGCCCTCCAGGGATCCGCCGGAGGTCAGGACGATGCGGTCCGCCCGGGCCGGGCCCGCCAGGCCGATGCAGAGGAGGAGGGCTGTCCGGGCGCGCCGCATGAAGGACATCTTACCGCGGGCTCAAGGCTCCCACCAAGCCACGCGGCCGACCCGGGCCGTCCAGGGGGTGAAGGGCGGCAGGGTGGCGGCCGTGTTGAACAGGGTGTCGTAGTCCCAGTTGCGGGTGGGGGGGTTGTAGAAGTTCCCCCCGGTCCCGGGCCACTTCTTGGTGGCGTACTGGCTCTGCCAGAGCTCCACGAAGGAGCCCCGGATGGTGCAGGTCACCCCGGACCAGTTCTCGTGGAAGCGGGCATAGTTCTCGAACCCGCCGCTGTAGTTGGACCCCGCGGTGGGCACGTTGCCGGCGATGAAGGCGGCGTTGTAGGTGGTGGCCGTGGCGTTCGGCAGGCTTCCGCCGGCGGTCTTGGAGTTGTTCCAGCCGTTGGAGAGGAGGTTCAGGGCGTCGCAGATGACGGCCGCGGGCTTCTTGGCGGTGGTGTTGTAGTCCCCCTTGATGTAGACGGGGTCCGGGGAGACCACGGTGAGGGCCGCCTGGAGGGTGGAGCCGTTGACCAGCTGGATGCCGTTGGGCTGGGTGCTCGTCGTGTCGGTCCGGCCTGCCCAGATCATCCCGTTCGCCGGGAACTTCCCGGAGCTGTTCAGCTTGGCCATGTCCAGCTTGGTGGTCGTGATGGTCTTTCCCTGCCGGGCATCGTAGAGCGTGGCGCTGGAGAGCGTGCCGGC
>JAHFOU010000099.1 GCA_023261525.1 Planctomycetota bacterium
GGCTGGACCCTGCACCAGGTGATCGAGACCCTGGACGCCGGCCCCGTGCTGGCCCAGGGACGCATCCCCGTGGCGCCTGGGGAGGACGAATGGGACCTGAGGCGGCGGAACATCCGGGCGGTCACCCAGGGCCTGGTCTCGGGCCTCTCCCGCCTGGACGTCCTGCTGGAGGGCGCCCGCCCCCAGCCCCCAGGCCCTCCCCCGCGGCGGGGGCACACGCCCTGGCAGCATGCCTGCCTGCACGGCCGCCTTCACCTGTGGGGTCTGAGGAGGCCCTAGATGTCCCCCTCGTACCAGCGCTATTTCGACGAGTCCTATGCCGACTTCTGGAAGGAGCAGACCCGCCGCTACGGCCACGACGAGGGCCACCAGCGCCTGATCGACCTCGTCTCCTCCCTGGTGCCCGAAGGGGGCCTGCTCCTGGAGTGCGGCATGGGCAACGGCTTCCCCTTCACCCGGGCCTGGAGCGCCCGCCACCGCCTGGCCGGATGCGACCTCAGCGTCAGGGCACTGACGATGGCCCGCCCGGACCTTGGCGGCGGCGCGTCCGCCCGACTGGCCGGCGCGGACCTGAGGGCCCTGCCCTTCCGGACGGGGGCGGGCCAGGCGGTCGTCTGCGCCAGGGCCCTGAACTACGTCCCCCAAACCTGGCAGGCCCTGGACGAACTCTGGCGGGTCACCGCCCCGGGAGGCCACCTGGTCTTCGACGCCTTCAACCGGGACCATCCCCCCCGGCGCCGCGCCGCCCTCCGGGCGGCCCTGCGCAGGCCCTGGCGGACCCTCTTCCCGGCGCCCGGCCAGCAACATGCCCTCCGGATCTCCGGGATCCTCGACGGCCTGAGGGCCCGGGGGGCCTCCCTCAGCCTCTTCGACGACCAGGGCTTCCCCCTACCCGCCCAGGCCTCCGCCCCGTGGAGGGATCAGCCCACGCTCTGGATCGTCGCCGGGAAACCCCGGTGACCCGCAACGTGCTCTGCCTGTTCTATTATTTCCCCCCCTCGGGCGGCGCGGGCTCCCTGCGCTGTCTGGCCACCGCCCGCCACCTCCTCGACCACGGCTGGCGGGCCACCGTGGTGGCGCCCCGGGGCGCGCACTACCACACCTCGGGAGAGGACCTGCTGGCCTCCATCCCCGCCGGGATCGAGGTCCACCGGACCGCCTGTCTGGACCTGAAGCGTCCCCTGGGCATGCTGCGCCGCCTGGGAATCTCCCCGGAAACCCTGACCCGCATGGAAAGGACCTTCCTCCTTCCCGATCCCCAGGTCGGCTGGATGCCCTTCGCCTGGGAGGCCTCCCGCAGGCTCCTGGCCCAGCGCCGCTTCGACGCCGTCCTCTCCTGGGGGGCCCCCTGGACGGCCCATCTCCTCGGGGCCCACCTGGCCCGCGCCCACGGCATCCCCTTCGTGGCGGCCTTTGCCGACGAGTGGTCCGGAAACGCCATCCTCCGGGATCTCCCCGCCCCCCTGCGCGCCCTCCACCGGCGCTGGGAAGGCCGGGTCCTCGCCCGGGCTTCGGCCGTGACGGCCACCACCGAGCGGATGAGGCAGGCCCTGAGGGAGGCCCACCCCGGCCTGGATCCCCGCATCGAACTCGTGGACAACGGCTATGAGGAGGACGACTTCCGGGGACGGACGGGGCGTCGGGCCGAGCGGTTCACCCTGCTCACGGCCGGAAGCCATTACAGCCGGACCTCGGCGGAGGTCCTCCTGGACGTCCTCCAGGCCCTGCTGGCGCGCCGGGGCGCCTGGCGGGGCGAGCTGAGGCTGAGGGTCCTCGGCCTTCACGACCCCGCCCTGGCCCAGGGCGTCTTGCGCCGTGGCCTCACCGATGTGGTCAGTCTGGAAGGCCCCCGCCCCCACGCCGAGGCGGTGCAGGCCATGCTGGACGCCCATGCCCTGGCCCTGACCCTGACCGGGGAGGACAACGTGCCTTCCGTGCATCCTGTCCGGCTTTTCGAGTACCTCCGGACGGGACTGCCCGTGCTCGCCTTCTGCCCCCAGGGCGAGACCTCGGACCTCCTGGCGGGCTTCCCGGACTGCGTGCGTCTGGCGCCGGGAGACGCCGACCTCGCCTCGCGGACCCTGGAGGCCTGGATCTCGCGCTGGAAGGACGGCACCTGGCCTCCGCCGGCGGCGTCCCGGGAGGGCCTCCCGGCCTTCAGCCGGGCCGCCCAGGTCGCCCGGCTCGCCGCCCTGTTGGACAAGGTTGCGGGGGTACGTCCATGACCTCCAGGCCCCTCCGCCGCGTCCTCTGCCTGTTCTACTACTTCCCTCCCACCGGGGGAGCCGGGGCCCTGCGTTGCCTGGGCTATGCCCGGGGCCTCCTGGCCCGGGGCTGGGAGCCCACGGTCGTGACCCCCGCCGGGACGGTCTACCACACCCCGGGTGGGGATCTCCTGCCCGCCCTTCCCCCGGGGATCCGGGTCCAGCGCACGGGGAATCTCGAGATCCGCAACCTGTTCTCCCCCCTGCGATGGATCGGCCTGGCGCCCGAGACCATCGCCGCCCTGGCCCGGACCGTCTCAGTGCCGGACTACCAGGCCGGCTGGATCCCGTTCGCGGGCCGCGAGGCCGGGCGCCTGCTGGCCTCGGGATCCTACGACGCCCTCCTCTCCAGCGGAGCCCCCTGGTCGGCCCACCTGGTCGCCCGCGGGCTGGCCCGCCGTCACCGCCTGCCCTGGCTGGCCACCTTCGCGGACGAATGGTCCACGGCCACCGAGGTGAGCCCGCCCTCCTCCCTCCACCGCCGCCTGAACCGCCGGCTCGAAGGCCGGGTCCTCCGGGAAGCCTCCGCGGTGGCCATCGCCACGGCGACCATGGCGAAGCGCCTGGCCGAAGCGCATCCGGACATCCCTGCCCGCATCGACATCGTGGACAACGGCTACCACGAGGAGGACTTCGCCGGGAAGACCCGCTCCCCCTCGGAGCGCTTCACCCTGCTCTACGGAGGATCCATCTATCCGACCACGGACCCCTCGGACGCCCTGAGGAGCCTGGCCCTCCTGCTGGAGCGCAGGCCCGCCCTGCGCTCCAGGATCCGCTTCCGGATCCTGGGCTACCGGCATCCTCCCTTCGAGGCCCTGGCCGCCCGGCTGGGCCTGGTGGACCTGCTCTCCCTGGAGGGCCCCCGTCCCCACGGCGACGTGGTGCAGGCCATGCTGGACGCCGACGTCCTGGTGGATGCCCGGGCGGCCCACCCCAGCGCCGCGGCCATGCGCCCGGTCAAGCTCTTCGAATACCTGAGGGCCGCAAGGCCCGTGCTGGGCTACTACCCGCCCGGGGAGGCGGCGGACCTCATGGCCCCCTTCGCGGGATGCGTCCGTGTGGATCCCGGCGACGCGGCGGCCGGCGCCAGGGCCCTGGAGGACTGGCTCCTCCGCTGGGAAAAGGGGGAGCTCGGAACCCTGCCCCGCCCCGGCATCGAGCGCCTGAGCCGCTCGGTCCAGGAGGGACGCCTGGCGGACCTCCTGGATCGCATCGCCGGAACGGGCGCATGAACGCCGTCCCCTCCCCTCCGGCCTGGGCGGAGCGGGAGCCGGATCCCCCCGTCTCCTCGGTCCCCCTGGCGGGGAGGCTCTGGGGCCGTCTGATCCTGGCCCTGGGCGAGCGCCTCTGGGGGAAGCCCCACCCCCTGGCGGGACGGGACCTGGAGACCCTGAGGACCACCGAGACCCTCCACTTCCGCTCGGCCTGGAATGCCTACCTGGCCCCCGTCGTGGCGATCCGGGGGGCCCTGGTCCTGGACGTCGGATGCGGGCGGGGAGGGAAGACGGCCGAGCTCGGACGCCTGGGCGCGCGTCTCGTCATCGCGGTGGACCGGGAGGAGGCCATGCTGAGGACCACCCGGGACCACCTGAAGGCCTCGGGCGTCCGCGGCGCGGTGGTCCTGGCGGATGCGGCCCGCCTTCCGTTCCGGGAAGGCGCCTTCGACGTGGTGCTCAGCCAGGACACGGCGGAGCACCTGGAAGACCTTCCCGCCGCCGTGGCGGAGATGGGCCGGGTCATGAGCACCAACGGGAAGCTCTGCATCGGGTTCGCGCCCTACCCCTCGGCCCAGGGATCCCATCTGGGGAACTTCGTGGCCCTTCCCTGGTGCCATCTTCTCGTGCCCCATCCGCTCCTGCTGGAGAGGGTCCGGCAACGCGCCAAGGACCTCGCGGAAACCTCCTCCCCCGAGGAGGCCGCGGCCCTCCGCCAGGTCGAGGCCTGGGAACGCTACCACTTCAAGCACTGCCTCCTGCCCCTCACCCTGAAGGGCTTCGAGCGGGCGATCCGGCAGGCGGGCCTCCACACGATCCGCAGGATCCGGACGGGACCCTGGAGGTTCCGTCCCCTCCTCTACCTGCCCTGGTGGTCGGACCGGGTGATCGGGGAGCAGGTCACGGTGCACGTCAAGGGACCCGCCCGGCCGACGGCGGTCCTGCTGAGGGCCCAGGCCACGGACGACCTCCGCAGGATCTGGCTCGGTCTGAAACGCCGGATCGGGATCTAGCGGGCGGAGGCGGCGACGGCCGCCGGACGCTGGGGGCAGCGGTGCTGGGTGATGTGGGCGGCGAAATCGTCGCGGAAGCGCTTCACGAAGGACTGGACCGGCCAGGCCGTGGCCTCCCCGAAGGGGCAGATGGTCTTGCCGGCGATGTTGTCGCAGATGTCCAGCAGGAGCTCCAGGTCCCCGCCCTCTCCCTGCCCGGCCTCGATGCGCCCCAGGATCTTGGCCAGCCACGTCGAGCCCTCCCGGCAAGGCGTGCACTGCCCGCAGGACTCATGGGCGTAGAACCGGGAGATGTTCAGGAGACAGCGCACCATGCAGGTGGAGTCGTCCATCACGATGACGCCGGCGGAGCCCAGGAGGCTTCCCCGGGCCTGGACGGCCTCGTAGTCCATCGTCAGCCCCTGGACCTCGTCGGCCCTGAGGACGGGCATGGAGGAGCCGCCGGGGATGAGGGCCTTGAGGGTGCGGCCGGGGCGCAGGCCACCGGCATCCTCGTAGATCAGCTTCTCCAGGGGGTAGCCCAGGGGCTTCTCGTAGTTCCCGGGCCGCCTCACGTGGCCGCTGACGCAGAAGATCTTGGGGCCGGGGCTCTTCTCGGTGCCAATGGTGCGGTACCAGGCCACGCCCTTGTCGAAGATGGCCGGGAGGTTGGCCAGGGTCTCGACGTTGTTGACGACCGTGGGCTTGCCGAAGGCGCCGACCAGGGCCGGGAACGGAGGCTTGAGGCGGGGATAGCCGCGCTTGCCCTCCAGGGATTCCAGCAGACCGGTCTCCTCCCCGCAGATGTAGGCGCCCGCCCCCCGGTGCACGTGGATCTGGCGGTTGCCCAGGAGCCCGGCGGCCCGGGCCTCGGCGAGCGCGGCCTCCAGGCGCTTCGCACCCAGGACCATCTCCCCGCGGATGTAGATGTAGGAGACCTCGGCGCCCAGGGCATGGGCCCCGATCAGGGTCCCCTCGATCAGGAGATGGGGGTCGTTCTCGATCAAGGCCCGGTCCTTGAAGGTGCCCGGCTCGCTCTCGTCGGCGTTCACGATGAGGTAGTGGGGCCACTTGTCCTTGGGGACGAAGGACCACTTGTTCCCGGTGGGGAAGCCGGCGCCGCCGCGGCCGCGCAGCCCGCTCTTCTTGACCTCCTCGATCACGGCCTCGGGGGCCATGGCCTGGGCCTTCTTCAGGCCCTGGTAGGCACCACGGGAGAGGGCGGTCTTGAGGAGGTGGCTGTCCGGGATCCCGATGTTCCTGAGGAGGATGGGCTCGTAGGCGGGCGGAGGCGGGACCGGCGCGGGCGGCTCCCCCCCCTCGCGGGGCTGGCGGCGCTGGTCCGGGTGCTCCAGGGGGGCGTCGGGCATCTCAGGCCAGCTCCGCCACAAGCCGGTCGAACTTCTCGGGCGTCATGCCCTCGTGGTAGTCCCCGTTCACCTGGAGGCAGGGCCCCCCGCCGCAGGCCGCCATGCACTCGGCCTTCTTGAGGGTGAAGCGGCCGTCCTTCGTGGTCTCCCCGGCCCGGATGCCGATGCGCTTCTCCACGTGCTCCAGGAGGGCCTCGGCCCCGTTCAGGGCGCAGGGCAGGGTGGCGCAGGCCTCGATGACGTGACGGCCCACCGGCTTCTGGTGGAACATCGTGTAGAAGGTCACCACCTCGTAGACCTTGATGGGCGGAAGCTCCAGGAGGCCCGCGACATAGGCCATCACCTCGGGGGAAATCCAGCCGAACTCGCGCTGGGCCAGGTGGAGGGTGGGCAGGGTCGCGGCCCGCTTGGTGGGATAGCGGCCGAGGATGAGCTGGAACTCGGCAAGAGCCTGAGGGGAGAAGGCCGCCATGAGGTTTCGGATTATAGCGGCTCGCATCCGCTTCGGGAGCAAGGGATTGGAGGACATCCGATTTCCACCCCTTGACGTTCCTCCCCTCCGTGCTAGGGTGCGTATAGAGCCTGTTCCAACAGGCTCCGGCCTCGAAAGGGCACACCCGTCGAAAGGCGGGGTCGCAAAGCCACGGACCTAAACCTCTCCGGAGGCAAGGTGGCCGGGTTGCCGAAGGGCGAGCCTCCTCTTGGCCCGCCTGATGCACGGACGGGGCGTCCGCAGGCAGAGGACAGGAGTCACCGAATCCGTGGCGAGGAACGACACCGGTCCAGGGCATTTCCGCCTCCCTGCAGATCGGCGTTCGTCTCCTCGCCCGGCCCTTTTCGCTCCGGTAGCCGCCCCCTCGGACGGGCCTGAGGAGGCCATCCAGGCCCTCCTGGAGGCCATGGTACGGGGGGACCTTCCCGCCCTGCGCGCCCTGCTGACCTACCCGGCCCTGGAGACCCTGAACCGGCTGGAGGCCCTGAGGGGCCAGGACGTCCTCGCCGAGTCCCTGATGCGGCACAGCCGGCCCCTGCTGGACTGCCGTCTCGAGCGCCTGCTGGAGCTTCCCGACGGGAGCACGGAATGTCGCCTGCGCCTCTTCCGCCTCGAACCCGGGGGACAGATCCGATCCTGTCTCTGGGTGGTCCAAACCAGACCCCTGGACGAGGCGACCTGGAGGATCTCCGGGTTGGACCGCCTGCCGGGGGCCGAGGAGGACGCGGTTGATTCGTCCACTTGCCTTCCCCCATAATACCGCCCGCCTGCCGGTGGGTAGGTAGCTCAGCTGGTAGAGCACGGCTCTGAAAATGCCGGTGTCCCCGGTTCGATTCCGGGCCTGCCCACCAATCCCTCCTCCGCGTCCCGGAGGCTATAATCCCGGCCCCACCCAGGAGAGCCCCCATGCCGGCCCCCAGCGAACGCCGCCGCGCCCCCCGCACCCAGGTGAAGCGCCTGACTGTGCTCTACCATCCCCAGTTCGACCCCCGGGATGTCCTGCACGCCCAGCCCGACCACAAGTGCGTGGCCCTGGACCTTTCCAAGTTCGGGCTGAGCATCGCCGTCCGATTCCCCCTGGATCCCGGGGTCAAGCTGCACCTGACCCTCGAGGTCCCCGCCCTGAAGCAGGAGATCGGCCTGAGGGGCGAGGTGGTGCGCTGCGTGGAGATCCCGGCCAGGCCGGGTGGGGAGCCCAGCTTCGCGCTCGGGATCTCGATCCTTCATGCCGAACCGGACTTCCACAGGCTTCTGGAGCGCATGCAGACCGACCAGCGCCTGAGGCTGGGCGGCTTCTGATCGTTCCAGGCCCCTAGGGGGGAATCCCGGACGCCGCACGGACGTCGAGGTCGATCTGGGCCTTGAGGGCGTCGAGGGAATCGAACTTCCTCTCTTCGCGCAGGAAGGTCCGCATCTCCACCGACAGTTCCTGCCCGTAGAGGTCTCCGGAGAATCCCGCCAGGTGGACCTCGGCACGGGCCTGAGGGTCCCCTGACGTCGTCGGCCGGACGCCGACGTTGACCGCGGCCGGGAAGGG
>JAHFOU010000100.1 GCA_023261525.1 Planctomycetota bacterium
GATCTACATCTACCGCGGCTGGAAGGCCGTGCCCACGGACCTGACCACCGCCGGGGCCTTCAACTGCTGGCAGCAGAACGCCGGCGTCAACAACTACACCACGGTCGACTACCGCTGGATGGACCAGATGAAGCACCCCGACTTCAAGGAACGGTTCGAGTTCACCATTTACGCCCCTGGCGCCCAGTAGGAGATCTTGACCATGCGTCACCCCCGCCGCGGTTTCACCCTGGTCGAATTGCTGGTGGCCGTCTTCCTGATGGTCCTCCTGACCAGCGTGGTCGTCTACATCTTCAGCCGGGCCGTCTCGATGTTCATGTCGGCCGACGCCCGCGCCCAGATCTTCCAGAACGTGCGCTCCGGGATGGACACGATCCGGCGGGACCTCATGTCCGCCGAGCCCTTCCTGAGCGACAACGGGATCACCTCGAACGGCCAGCGCCTCCGCGTGGAGAACGCCTGGTATCCGAACTCGAAGTGGACGACGAATTACCCGTGCGACGCCCTGAAGGTCTGGAAGGTGAGGGTGGCGGACGCCAACGGGAATACGGTCACCTCCTACGCCAAGTACTGGCTGGACACCACCGGGGAGCGCGGCCTGGAGATCCCGGTGCTCAAGCGCAGGGTCTTCACGGCGGAGCCCGACAAGACGGCGGCCGGACAGTGGGGCGACAAGACCCCCGGAAGCGTGGCAGGGATGGACCCGTCCTCGACCACGGCTTCCTCTGATGTGACGGACGACCTCATGCAGTACGTGGTGGGCTTCGACGTGGAGCCCTACTATCCCAACAGCGGGGGGACCGCGCCCACCGCCTGGAGCTTCGATCCCTTCTGGAACCTGGACGGGGATGCGGACAACAGCGGCGCGGCCGTGAACAACGATTTCAGGAACGGGGCCTCTCCCACCGGGGTCGCCGCCAAGCTCTACCTCATCAAGTCCAACCAGCCCGTCACCACTGACATCACCAGCACGACGGATATCGGCATGGTCAACGCCTATGACAGCGCGTGGGCCGGCGCGGCTCCCCTGGTGGCGCCCTTCGGGGCCCTGGACGTGAGCAGCATCATCACGAACCCGACCGCGACCTCGGAGTGGTACCGCCGCGCCGTCTTCTCGAACGTGGCCCCGACCGGGTCCGCATCCGGATCCGACTGGGTGGCTTCCCAGCCAAACACCCGCGAGGTCAACCCCATGCCCCGGGGCTTCCGCCTCACCCTCTACGTCCGGGATGACCGTTCCCGGGAACAGCGGGCCATCTCCGAAGTCGTCATGATTCCCTGCTGGGGAGGCTAGGACGGCCCTTTACCTGGTCCGGCACGCGGAGGTCGACAACGATCTGGGGCGGCGCTTTGTGGGGCGGGGCGACATCCCCCTCACCGCCCCGGGTCGCCTCCAGGCCGAGCGGCTGGGCGCCCGTCTGGCCTCCATCCTGCCCGCCTGTCCCGTTTTCGCCAGCCCCCTGTTGCGCACCCGGATGACGGCCCAGGCCCTGACGGCCTCAGGCTTCCCCGAGCCGGCCTTCCTGCCCGACCTCATGGAGCTGGATTTCGGCGCCTGGGAGGGGCGCCTGGCCGAGGAGGTGGAGCGGGAGGATCCCGCCGCCTATGCCCTCTGGCGGGCCGTGGATGCCGCCTTCGCCTTCCCGGACGGGGAAGCCCTTGCCGGGGCCGCCCGGCGCATGCGCGGGGCCCTGGAGGAGGCCTGGAAGGGGGAAGGGGATGCCGTGGTGGTGGCCCATGGCGGCGTGCTCCGCCTGGGGGTCTGCGAGCTCCTGGGCCTGCCCTGGTCCGCGGCGCCCCGCCTGCGCTTCGATTTCGCCTCCGTCACCCGCCTGGAGCGCCATGCCGGCCGCGAGGTCCTGGCCCTCCTCAACGACACCGCCCACCTGGTGGAGACCCGCCCATGACCCAGCCGCCTCTTGAAAAGGACACCGGGGGCGTCGACACCGCCCAGAAGCGCCGGGGCCTCATCATCGTCCACACGGGCAACGGCAAGGGGAAGACCACGGCCGCCTTGGGCACGGCGCTGAGGGCCGTGGGGGCGGGGATGAAGGCCTGCGTCCTCCAGTTCATCAAGGGGGCCTGGAAGTACGGGGAGCTGGACGCCGCGGCCAAGGTGGGCATCGAGATCCTGCCCATGGGCAAGGGATTCACCTGGGATACCAAGAACCCCGAGGAGGACCGCCGCACGGCCCTGGCGGCCTGGGAGGAGTGCAAGCGGAGGGCCCTGAGCGGGGAGTACGACCTGGTGGTCTTCGACGAGATCAACTACGTGCTCGACTACGGGTTCATCCCCCTGGCCGACGTGCTGGCCTTCCTGAAGGCGAAGCCTCAGCGCCTGCACGTCATCCTGACGGGCCGCAACGCCCCGCCGGAGCTGATCGAGGCGGCGGACCTGGTGACGGAGATGAAGGAGATCAAGCACCCCTTCAAGAAGGGGATCATCGCCCAGCGCGGGATCGAGTTCTAGGCGCCATGAAGGACCCGGTCTGCGGGATGACGGTCGACCCGTCGAGCGCGAAGGGCGGCTCGGCGGTGCATGACGGGAAGACCTACTGGTTCTGCCATCCGGTGTGCCGGGACAGGTTCCAGGCTGCGCCCGAGCGCTACCTCCAGCCGTCCATGCCGGGAAGGTCGGCGAGGGATTTCCTGCCGCTGATCCTGATCTTCGCGGCTGTGTTCGCCCTGACCGGCGTAGCCGTGTGGCGCCATGGACGCTTCGAGCCGATGCACGCGATGTGCAGTTTCGAGGGGTTCTTCTTTCTGGTCTTCGCAGGATTCAAACTGCTGAACTGGAAAGGCTTCGCCGACGCCTATGCCACGTACGACGTCATCGCCAGGCGTGTCGGGTTCTACGGTTACGCCTATCCGCTTCTCGAGCTGGCCTTGGGCGTCGGATACCTGTCCGGGGTGCGCCTGCTCCTCGTCTCATGGATCACGCTGGTCCTCATGGCGGTCGGGGCCGTCGGCGTGGCCCAGGCACTGCGGGAGAAGCGTCAGATCCCCTGCGCCTGCCTCGGCGTGGTGTTCAAGATCCCGATGACCTGGGTGACCCTCGTCGAGGACCTGGTGATGGCCGGCATGGCGGCCGCGATGATCGTCCTGCTTTCCTGAAGGGGAGGTTCACCGGCCGGCGGAAGGTTTCCGGTGCCGGTACAGCCCGTAGGAGAAGCCGGTGACGCCGGTCAGCACCGCGGGGAAATAGAGCACCTCATAGCTGAACCGCGCGAACCCCAGCGCTCCGGCGGCCGCCCCTGAGCAGAACGAGGACAGCAGGAGGACGCAGAGCCTCACCCGCCTCAGGTCCACCGGCAGCCTGCGCATCCGCTGGCCGATGAGGATGCCGAGATCCGTGAAGATCCCCGACATGTGGGTCGTGCGGAGCACCGCCCCGCTGTAGGTGCTGACCATGCCGTTCTGGAGGCCGCAGGCGCAGGAGGCCAGGTAGGCGCCCAGGGTATCGCTGCGCACCAGGAAGGGGACCGCGGCGAACAGCAGGACGGATTCGACCATCAGGGCGACTCCGTAGCGCCGGCCGAGCTTGAGGGTGCTGTCCTGGATCAGGAAGCCGCTGGCGATGCAGCCCACCAGGAAGGCGGCGATGACGGCCAGGAGATGGAGCACCTCGGGCAGGGCCCCCTGGGCGGCCTTGATCCCGAGCAGGGTCGTGGTCCCGGTCAGGTGGGTGACGCCCTGGTGCTGGAAGCCGAGGAAGCCGACGGCGTTGATGCTCCCCGCGATGAAGGCGAGCACCGAGCTCCCGTACCACACCCAGGTTGGAAGCTTGGAGATCACGGAACGGCAGGATCCTACCCGAAGCCAGGACTGTCGGGGAAGAGGAGTGGTGCGCCCTAGAACCGGACCTCGGAATAGGGCTCTCTGGACACGGCCTGGATTGTAAGCAGGCAGCCTTTTCGGGGCTCTCCAAATCCCGGGATCAGAGAGGTAGTTCGAGGTCCGGATCGGACCTCCGGCCGGACCTATCACCTCGTCTGGGGAGGAGGAAGAGGGCGCCGGGCTCCTAAGCTCCGCCTTGGCGGATCCCGGGAAAGGCATAGTTTCATAGGGCCGGATGGACGAAACCGGGGGTCCTGCTCCACGGAGAGCAGGATAGGTACGAGGTCATAGGCGGCCCGGATCCGGGGAGGAGCCACAACGATGCGTGGCCTTGTGAGTAAGGCCGATCCAGGGTGGACCGGTGGCGCACCGCAGGCCCTAAGTTTCCGGTCCGGCGATTCCGCTGGACCAGAAATGTGCGCCGGGCAGGTCAAACCCCTAATGTCTGGCGCACAGGGTGCTCATTTTACAGCCAGCCCGGCGGCCCACCAGAGAATTCACCGGGCCCGGTTTGAGAGGTAGTTTTGGGACCTGGCCGGGCCTGCATCCAGGTCGTCTGAACCCGCTTAAGAGGGTTTGTCCTGGCCATTCTGTCCGCTTTTTGGCGTGGCTGTAATCCGTAAGTCTTTGGTGTGTTTATTGATACGTCTGTCCACGCCCTTGTCCGCGGACAAGGCCTGTCCGGGGGGCGGACAAGAGGACGGGCCGGCGGGGGACCCCCGGCGTCAGTCGGGGTAGGTGTGGTCGGCGAGGCCGGCGCAGAGGAAGCCCAGGATGTCCTGGGCCTGCTCGTCGGCCGCCGGCACGTCCAGCCCCCGGTCCCAGCTGTAGACCTCCCGCTGGTTCTCCAGGCGCTGGATCCAGAGCTTGGAGATCCGGCTGTCGCCGATCTCCCATTCCCGGTTCACGGCGTGCTCCGGGAAGACCAGGGCGCTGAAGCGGTGGCCGTTCAGGCGGCCGCAGACCCAGGTCCCCGACCCGGAGGCCTGGCGGCTGGTTTTGGTGATCTCCAGGCCGTCCCCGATCTCGGTGATGGGCATGAAGAAAGTTCTGGCCCATCGTTCACCCTTCGTTAGACTGGCTTGGCTGTGTGTAAGATCCCCGCATTCCTGGTAGCGCTCCTCTTTGTCTTCCACTCCTTCACCGCTCCCTTGTGGGTCCTTTGCCATGCTTCTGGGCCTGGCGGGCACGAGCGCATGGAGTTCTCCTTCTCCACGTGCTGCAAGGAGCATGACTTCCACGCCGCCGCTTCCACCCGGACCTCTCCTTGTTCGGTGGATCCCAACTGTTGCGGCACCTGTACGGACGAGAGGGTCGATCGCCCCATCGTTCAGCCGCTCTCCCAGAGCGTTCCCGTGTTGGCGCCTCCCGTCCTCCTTTCGGAAGTCTCCTTTCCCAGCACGCCTTCGTTCTCGCCGACCACCTCCGCATTCCCCGATCCTGCCAGCGATCCCCCGCTCTTCCTGACTTACTGCACCTTCCGGATCTAATTCTCCCCGCCTAGGGATTCGCGTTGCCTCGCATGCCGCGAGGCACGCTACGGGCCTGCTCGTCCAGGCCCAGGCAGGAGGAATATGCGTATCGCATCGTTCGGTTGTGTGCTCGGTCTCGGCCTCTTCGGCTGCACCCGTTACCAGGCCCAGCCCATGGAGGCCCGGCAGATCCTGGAGGATCTGAGGGCCGCCACCCTGGAAGGGGTGACCATCCCGGCCGGGCCCGGTGACAGGACTCAGGCCGGGGCCTTCGACCCCTCGGACGGGCTTTCTCCCTCGGAGGCCGTCTCGGTGGCCCTCGCCCTCAACCCAGGCCTCCGGTCCAGCCGCTTGGAGAAGGGCGTGGCCGATGCCCAGCTCCTGGCCGCCGGACTCTATCCCGACCCCGAACTCGACGCCCGATGGATCCAGCGGAGCGAGGACACCACTCTGGAGGCTAACCTTCTCCAGCTCCTCCCCATCACCGGAGAGCGCGGCATCCGCAAGGAGAAGGCCCGGCTGCGCCTGGAGGAGATCCGCTGGGACGTTGCCTGGGAGGAGTGGAAGCTCGCCCACGCTGTCGAGTCCGCCTTCGTGGAGGTCGTGGCGGCCGGTCAGAGAGTCGAGGTGGACCGTTCCGGCCTCAAGATTCGGGAGAAGGCGGCCGCTCTGTTGGAAGATCGCCGCCGCCTAGGCGGCGCCACCCTCTTCGAGGTGAACCTCGCCCAGATCGACGTCTCCAACCAGAAGCGCCAACTCGCCGCAGGGGAGACCGAGGAGCGCCTGGCCCGTCAGGCCCTGAACCGCCTCCTGGGGCTGGGTCCTGACACCGCCTACGCCCTCCAGGAGGGGAGCATCCTGCCGGACGACTGGACCTGTCCTCTCGCCCAGAACGCGCTGGAGGAGCTGGCCGTCTCCCGCCGCAGCGACCTCGCCGCGGCCAAGCAGGGTTACGAGCAAGCCGAGCGGGACCTTCAGCTCGCCACCCGGGGGCAGTACCCCCGCCTCAGGATCGGCCCTTCCTATGGAAAAGATGGAGAAAACGACGGCCTGGGGATCGGGGCCGGCGTGGACATCCCCCTCTGGAACCGGAACCGCGGCGAGATCGCCGAGAAGCTGGCCCAGCGGGAGAAGACCGCCCAGGCCTTCCGGACCCAGGTGGCTGACGTGCGCTCCGAGATCGCCGCGGCACTGGCGGAGATCGAGCGCGAGCGCGCCGGGGTGCTGCTTTACGAAAAGGAGACTCGTCCCCGCCTGGAGCAGGTGGTCGGCCTCACCGAGGAGGCCATCAAGGCCGGGAAGTTCGATGTCCTCTCGCTACTTCTGCTCCAGGACCGCCTCTCCGCCGCTCGGCGCGACCAGGTGGCCTCCCGGGCCGCCTACCGGAAGGCGGCGATCCGGCTGGAAGAGGTCCTCGGAGTCCCCCTGACGGAGGTCGGCAAGCCATGACCCAACACACCCACCCAAGGAGTCACTCCATGCGGACCGTCACCTGGATCCTGGCCTCGGCCTTCCTGCTGGCAGGCCCCCTCGTCGGCGAAGAGGATCCCGCCACCGCCCACAAGGACGCGGAGCACGGGCAGGAGAAGAAGGAAGAGCCCAAGCCCGAAGCGGGCGAGGTCAAGCTCACGCCCCGCGCCCTCCAGACCGCCGAGCTGGAGATCCAGGCGGCCGCTCCCGCAGTCCTGCGCCTGGGGATCAGCCTTCCCGGGGAGATTACCCTCAATGAAGACCGCCTGGCCCACGTCACCCCGCGTTCCTCCGGGGTGGTGAAGGAGGTCCTCAAGGCCCTCGGGGACAAGGTCCAGGAGGGCGAGCCCCTAGCCGTCCTGGAGAGCCCTGAACTCGCCGAGGCCGTGAGCGCCCACCTGACCGCCGCTCGCCAGCTGGAGATTGCCAAGGCGGGCCTCAAGCGCGAGGAGGAGATGCTGGAGAAGGGCGCCTCCTCCGGGAAGGAGGTCTTCGAGGCCAAACGCATCCTAGCCGAGGCCGAGAACGCCGACACGACCACCCAGCAGCGCCTCCGAGCCCTGGGCTTGGGCGAGGAGGAGGTCCACCAGGTGAAGGGCACGGGCAAGGAGCCCTTCGCCCGCATCACCCTCAAGGCCCCGCTCTCCGGGACCATCGTCGGTCGCCACATGACCGTGGGCGAGGCCGTGCACGCCGACAGCGAGGTCTTCCTCGTGGCCGACCTGGGCAGCGTCTGGGCGAACATCGCCGTCTATCCCCAGGACCTCCCCAAGGTGAAGCCTGGGCTGTCCCTCCTGGTCTCCTCCGAGGCCGATCCCAAGGGCGTGGAGGCCAAGGTGGCCTACCTCGTCCCCCTCGTGAACGAGCGCACCCGGGCGGCCGTGGCCCGCTCCGTCCTGCCCAATCCTGACGGGAAGTGGCGACCGGGGATGTTCGTGACGGTCCGGTTGGTCCTCGAGGAAGCCAAGGCCGCGGTGGCCGTCCCGGATGAGGCCC
>JAHFOU010000101.1 GCA_023261525.1 Planctomycetota bacterium
TCGAAGTACTGGACGAAGGGGTTCAGGTGCTTGCGCAGGATCTTGCCGGCCTCGACCAGGGCCATCTCCGGGGAGAGGGTCCCGTCGGTCCAGATCTCCATGATCAGGCGGTCGAAGTTCGTGACCTGCCCGACGCGGCAGTCCTCGGTCTTGTAGCGCACGCGGAGCACCGGGGAGAAGATGGCATCGACCGGGATGCGGCCGATCTCCTTCTGCTCCGGCTCGGCGTCCTCGGCGGTCAGGTAGCCGCGGCCCTTGCGGACCTCCAGCTCCATCTCGAAGGGGACGGGCTCGGAGAGGGTCACGAGGTGGGCCTCGGGGTTCACGATCTCGACCGTCGCGTCGTGCGAGAGGTCGGCCGCGGTGAGGACCCCCTTCTTGTCGCTCTTGAGGACCAGCACCTTGGGCTCGTCGGACTGGAGCCTCAGGCGGATCTTCTTGACGTTCAGGAGGATCTCGGTGACGTCCTCCATCACGCCGGGGACGGTGGTGAACTCGTGGTTCACCCCGCCGATCTTCACGGACGTCACCGCCGCCCCCTCAAGGGAGCTCAGCAGGACGCGCCGCAAGGAGTTGCCCACGGTAGTCCCGAAGCCGCGTTCGAACGGCTCGGCCGTGAAGCGGCCGTAGTTGGCCGTCAGGGTCTTCTCGCCGCACACCACCCGGGTCGGAAGCTCAAGTCCACGCCAGCGGATACGCATATCGTCGTCCTCCTTCTTCGCTTGTCTAGTCGCTTCGCCGCAGCTTCGCGCCTAGCGCGAGCAGAACTCCACGATCAGCTGTTCGTTCACCTCGGCAGAAATCTCATCGCGGGCCGGCATGCGGAGGACCTTGCCCTCCGGGGCCTCCCCCTCCACCCGTTCCAGCCAGGCCGGGACGGTCTTGCCCTTGGACTCCTCCAGCCCCCACTTCACGAGGCGGGCGGCCCCTTCCTTCCCCATGGGCTTGATCGAGTCGCCCGAGGAGACGGAGTAGGACGGGATGTTGGTCTTGTGCCCGTTCACCAGGATGTGCCCGTGGCGGATGAGCTGTCGGGCCTGGAAGCGGGACACCGCAAAGCCCAGTCGCAGGACGGTATTGTCCAGCCGGGTCTCCATCAGGCGCAGCAGGGCCTCGCCCGTGCTGCCCTTGGTGCGGGTGGCCTCGCCGACGTAGCGGCGGAACTGCTTCTCCAGGACCCCGTAGAAGCGCTTGACCTTCATGGTCTCGCGGAAGCGCTTCGACCATTCCGAGGCGCGGCCGCGGCCGCGGCGGCCCTTCTGGCCGCCCGGCACCACCTCACGGCGGGTGACGGCGCACTTGGGGGATTCACAACGGCTCCCCTTCAGGAAGAGCTTCATGCCCTCCCGACGGCAGAGCTTGCAGACCGGTCCGGTATAGCGAGCCATTAGACCCTCCTACGCTTTCTGGGACGGCATCCGTTATGGGGAAGCGGCGTCACGTCCTCGACGCCGCGCACGATGAGCCCGCACATGGTGAGCGCGGTGACGGCCGACTCCCGGCCGGCCCCCGGGCCCTTGACCCGGACCTCCACCTCGCGAACGCCGAAGCGCTTGGCCTTCTCGGTGGCCTGCTCGGCGGCGCGCTGGGCGGCGAAGGGCGTGGACTTCTTGGAGCCGCCGAAGCCGATGGTCCCGGCCGAGGCCCAGCAGAGCGTTGCCCCGCCCGTATCCGTGAAGGTCACGATGGTGTTGTTGAAGGTGGCGTTGATGTGCACCACCGCCTTCTCCACCAGGCGCTTGACCTTCTTCTTCGGGGCGGACTCCACCGGCGCGGCGGCGGCCTTGTCGTCCGCCTTCGGCTTTTCCGGCTTTTCCTTGTCGTCCTTCGCCATTCGGTAGCTCTCCTTTTATCCCTGAGGCCTTACTTGATCGCTTCCTGCTTCTTGCCGGCCACCGTCTTGCGCGGGCCCTTGCGGGTCCGGGCGTTCGTCTTCGTGCGCTGGCCGCGCACCGGCAGGCTGCGCTTGTGGCGCATGCCGCGGTAGCAGCCGATGTCCTTCAGGCGCTGGACGTCCTGCTGGACCTTGCGCCTGAGCTGCCCCTCCACGGGGAAGCTGCGGTCGATCACGGTGGCGATCTTGCTCACCTGGTCGTCCGTCAGGCTCTTGGCGCGGATGGACGGGTCCACCCCGGCCTCGGCCATGACCTTGGCGGCCAGGTGGCGGCCGATGCCGTGGATGTAGGTGAGCGCAACGTCGATGCGCTTCTCGAGAGGGACGTCGATGCCTGCGATGCGGGGCATGGTCTTCTCCTTTTAGCCCTGCCGCTGCTTGTGGCGCGGGTTCGTGCAGACGACCCTCACCACGCCGCGGCGGCGGATGATCTTGCAATGCTCACAGAAACGCTTCACGGACGCCCTGACCTTCACGCGAACCTCCTCTTAACTCCGGTAGACGATGCGGCCCTTCTTCAGATCGTACGGCGAGATCTCCACGGTGACGCGGTCCCCGGGGAGGATGCGGATGTAGTGCATGCGCATCCGTCCGGAGACGTGGGCCAGGACCTCGTGCCCGTTGTCCAGGGTCACCAGGAAGCTGGCATTCGGCAGGGACTTCTGGACTGTGGCCTCCAGGCGCAGGGCCTCCTCTTTCGGGGGGACCATCAGATCTCCTCCCCGTCCATGCGGGTGAGGACCTCGTGCCCGTCCGCGGTGACGGCCACGGTGTGCTCGAAATGGGCCGAGCGGCGCCGGTCCTTGGTCACCACGGTCCAGCCGTCGTCCAGGGTCTCGACCTGGGCGGTGCCGAGGTTGAGCATGGGCTCCAGGGCCAGGGCCATCCCGGGCAGGAGGACCAGGTCCCCCGCCGGATAGCTCTTGGGCACGTAGTTGGGGATCTGGGGATCCTCGTGCATGGCTTTCCCGATTCCGTGGCCCACGTACTCCTCGACGATGCCGTAGCCCTTGGGGCGAGCATAGGACTCGATGGCCCGCGAGACGTCCTTGAGGCGGGCGTTCGGCCTCACGGCCTTGATGCCCGCGAGCAGGGCCTGGCGGGTGTCGCGGATCAGGCGACGGGTGTCCTCGTCCACCTTCCCGACGGGAAGGGTCACGGCGGCGTCCCCGTAGTAGCCCTCCACCTTGGCCCCCACGTCCACGCCGACCACA
This sequence comes from Planctomycetota bacterium, assembly GCA_023261525.1. Taxonomy (GTDB): domain Bacteria; phylum Planctomycetota; class SBBH01; order JAHFOU01; family JAHFOU01; genus JAHFOU01. The sequence continues at coordinate 3,109 of JAHFOU010000101.1, forward strand.
TCGCCCTCTTCGAGGCGGCGGTCGGAGGGGATCCCGTGCACGACCTCCTCGTTCACGGAGACGCAGATGTGCTTGGGATAGCCCAGGTAGCCCTTGAAGGCCACCTCGGCCCCCTCGCCGCGGATCAGCTCGGCGGCGGCGCGGTCCAGCTCCTCGGTGGTCACCCCGGGACGAACCTTCTCGCCCATCAGGGCCAGGACCTTGGCCACCACCTGGCCGGCCCGACGCATGATCTCCATCTCCCGGGGGGACTTCACGGTGATCCTCATGCGTGAGCCTTCTCGCCCACGGTCGCCAGGTCGGCCTGGATCACGGCCAGGAGGGGCTCGATGTCCATGGCCCCCTCCACCGGCTTGAGGGTGCCCTGGCGCTGGTAGTAGGCGATCAGCGGGGTGGTCTGCTTGTGGTAGACCGAGAGGCGGGTCTTCACCCTCTCCTCGTCGTCATCGGCGCGCCCCTCCAGCGGGCTGCCGCAGGTGTCGCAGACCCCCTGCTTCTTCGGGCGCAGGGTCTGGAGATGGTAGACGGCCGCGCAGGACTTGTTCGAGCAGGTCCGGCGTCCCGAGAGGCGCCGCACCACGACGTCCTCGGGCGTGGCGAAGTAGTAGACGCGGTCGAGGCGGGCCCGCGCGCGGGCCAGGACCGCATCCAGGGCCTGGGCCTGGGGGACCGTCCGGGGATAGCCGTCCAGGAGGAAGCCGGCCGCGGCGTCCGGACGGGAGAGCCTCTCCTCGACCGCACGGATCACGACCTCGTCCGGGACCAGGGTCCCGCGGTCCATGTAGCCCTTGGCTTCCCTGCCGATGGCCGAGCCCGAGGCCGCGGCCTCCCGCAGCATGTTCCCGGTGGAGATGTGGGGGATGCCGCGGGCCGCCGCCAGGCGCACGGCCTGGGTGCCCTTGCCCGCCCCCGGAGGTCCCAGGAAGACGACGCGCATCTACCCGCGCCCCCGGATCGGAGAGGCCCCGCCCAGGAAGCCCTTGTACTGCCTCAGCAGGAGGTGGGATTCGACCTTCTGGACCAGGTCGAGGCCGACCCCAACGACGATGAGCAGGGAGGTGCCGCCCAGGAAGTTCGCCACGAGGGGCGGGACGCCGAGCTGCTCCTGGACCACCACGGGCACCAGGGAGATGAAGGCCAGGAAGAACGCGCCGGTGAAGGTGACCCGGTTCATGACCTTCTCGATGTACTCGGCCGTGCTGCGGCCGGGCCGGATCCCCGGGATGAAGGCCCCGTGCTGCTTCAGGTTGTCGGCGATCTCCGTGGGGTTGAACACCATCGCGGTATAGAAATAGGTGAACACGAAGATCAGCCCGGAGTAGAGCAGCATGTAGGCCACCCCGCCCTCCCGGGTGAGCATGGTGTGGAACCAGTTGTCCTGGGGCCAGCCGTTCCAGCGGCAGAGGATCTGCATGATGCCCGCCGGGAAGGTCAGCAGCGCGCTGGCGAAGATCACGGGGATCACGCCGGCGGCGTTCAGCTTCAGGGGGAAGTAGGTCTTCTGGCTGGAGACCGCCATGCGGCCCCGAACCTGGCGCGCCGACTGCATCGGGATGCGCCGCTGGGCCTGGGTCACGAAGACGATGGCCACCACCATGAACACGTAGAGGCCGAGCAGAACCGCCACGGTCCCGTAGCTGATGCCGCGGCCGACATCCTGGGAGACCGCCCCGATGACCTTCGGCGCCCGCTGCACGATGCCGGCCATGATGATCATGGAGATCCCGTTGCCCACGCCGTGCTCGCTGATCTGCTCGCCGAGCCACATCAGGAACATGGTCCCCGCCGTCCAGCTCAGCACCGTCGGCAGGATGAAACCCAGGAAGCTGGCGTTGTAGATGAAGGTCCCGCCATTGCCGCTGTACCCGGCCTGCTTCAGGGTGTAGGCGTAGGTCATCCCCTGGATGAAGGCCACGCCGATAGTGGCCAGGCGGGTCCACTTGTTGATCCTGCGCCGCCCGCCCTCCCCCTCCTTGGACATGCGCTCGAGGGCAGGGACCACCTTGGTCAGGATCTGGAAGATGATGGAGGCGCTGATGTAGGGCATGATGCCCATGAAGAAGACCGAGTAGTTCTCCATGGAGCCGCCGCTGAGGATGTTGGCGAAGCCGAACACCTTGCCCATCGTGCTCTTCTGGAAGCTGTCCATGTGGGCGCGGAACATGGTCAGGTCGATGCCGGGCAGGGGGACCCAGGTCCCCAGCATGTAGATGAAGAGCAGGACGAAGGTCCAACCGATGCGCTTGCGCAGTTCGGGGACCGAGAGGATGTTGCGGATCGTGCCGAGCGCCATTTAGGCCTTCGGGGCCTCCGCGGGGGCGATGAGCTCGGCCTTCCCGCCGGCCGCCGTGATCTTGGCCTGGGCCTGCTTCGAGAAGCGGTGGGCCTTCACGGTCAGGGCGACCTTGATCTCCCCGTCCCCGAGGACCTTCACCCTCGCGCGGGGATTGCCCACGAAGCCGGCCGACGCCAGCTCCGCAGCCGTCACGACGGAGCCCTTGGCGAAGGTCGCCAGGGAGCCGACGTTCACCACCTCGTACTCGGTGCGGAACGGGGCGTTCGAGAAGCCGCGCTGGGGCAGGCGCCTCAGCAGGGGCATCTGGCCGCCCTCATGGTGCCACTTGCGGCTGAAACCGGAGCGGGAGCGCTGGCCCTTGTTGCCCCGGCCCGAGGTCTTGCCGTGGCCGGAGCCGATGCCGCGGCCCACGCGCTTGCGGTTCTTGTAGTCGGAAGGGACGGCGTAGACGTCGGAGAGCTTCATCCGATCTTCACTCCCCTCAGCTTCTCGACCATCTCCCGGGTCCTGAGGACCGAGAGCCCGTCGAGGGTCGCCTTGACCAGGTTGACGGGGTTGGGGCTTCCGTGGACCTTGGTCAGGATGTTCTGGATGCCGACGCACTCGAGGACCGCGCGGACCGTGCCGCCGGCCTTCACCCCGGTGCCCTTCATGGCCGGCTGGAGATAGACCCGGGAGGCGCCGGAGCGGCCCCAGACCGGGTGGGGGATGGTGTCCCCCGTCATGCAGACCTGGATCAGGGCCCGGCGGGCGGCCTTGACGCCCTTCTCGACCGCGGGCTGGACCTCGTTGGCCTTGCCGTGGCCGTAGCCGACCCGGCCCTTCTGGTCGCCCACGACGACGAGCGCCACGAATCCGAAGCGCTTGCCGCCCTTGACCACCTTGGCCACCCGGTTGATCCGGACGACCCGCTCCGCCAGGCCACCTTCCCCTCCGCGCTCACCGCGGCCTTCACGCCTTCCAGGTCTTGCTGGGCTCAAAAGGACAATCCCCCCTTCCGGGCGGCGTCGGCCAACGCCAGCACGCGCCCGTGGTACCGGTATCCGCCCCGATCGAACACAACCTGCTTGACGCCCAACTTGAGCGCCTTCGCGGCGAGGGCCTTGCCGACGGCCTCGGCCGCGGCCTTGTTGCCCCCGTTGCCCTTCAGGGCAGCCTTCAGGTCCTTGGCGAGCGTGGACGCGGACGCCAGGGTCTTGCCCTGGGCATCGTCGATGAGCTGGGCGTAGATCTGGCCGAGGGACCTCTGCACGCAGAGGCGGGGCCGCTCGGGGGTGCCGGAGACCTTCCGGCGGACCCGAAGATGGCGGCGTTCACGAAGCTCCCGGCGCGTGGTGACGGACATGGGCTAGGCTCCTCCGGAGACGAAGGCCTTGCCTGCCTTGCGGCGGACCGCCTCGCCCTCGTAACGAATCCCCTTCCCCTTGTACGGCTCCGGGGGCCTCACCCCGCGGATCCGGGCGGCCATCTGGCCGACGGCCTGCTTGTCGATGCCGCGCACGACGATGCGCTCCGGGGCGGGAACCGTGACCTCCACGCCGGGGAGCGGATCCACTTCCACCGAATGGGCGAAACCCACCTGGAGGGAAAGCTGCTTGCCCTTCATCTGGGCGCGGTAGCCGACGCCCTGGAGTTCCAGGCGCTTCTCGTAGCCTGTGACGACCCCGGCCAGCATGTTGGCTACGAGGGCGCGGGTCAGGCCGTGGAAGGCACGGACGGTCTGGGCATCCCCCTCGCGGGCGACGGTGACCGTGCCTCCATCCACCTTCAGGGAGATCCCCTCCGGCAACGGGAAGCTGAGGCTCCCCTTGGGGCCCTGGGTCTTGACGGTACGCCCTTCGACGGACACTTTGGCGCCCGCCGGAATGGCGATGGGCTTCCTACCGATGCGTGACATGTCTCTCCCTATCCCTCCCCGCTCATCTTCCCCTGAAAGGGGTTACAGCGGCGAGGAAAGGGCGGATTGTAGGCAAGGACGACCCCGTGTCAAGAGGTCGTCTTGGCTTTCCGGATGATCACCCATCCCCCGTTGGGACCGGGGACGGCGCCGTGCACCAGAAGGAGGGACCGGTCGGCGTCGATGCGGACCAGCTCCAGGTTGCGGACCGTGCGGCGGACGGCGCCCATGTGGCCGGGCATCTTCTTGCCCTTCCACACGCGGGAGGGATCGGAGTTACCGCCGGCGATGGAGCCAGGGGCGCGCTGGCGGTCGGACTGGCCGTGGGTGGCGGGACCCCCGCGGAAGTGCCAGCGCTTCACGACGCCGGCGAAACCGCGGCCCTTGCTGGTGCCGACCACGTCGACGAACTTCACGCCCTCGAAGATCTTGCAGGTGAGCTGCTGGCCGG
>JAHFOU010000102.1 GCA_023261525.1 Planctomycetota bacterium
GAGGTCGGCGATCCGGCTCATGCGGACCTTGTGGGCCGTGAAGAGGTCGTCGTAGATCTTGATCTCCTTCACGCCGTACTTGTCGACCAGGAGCTTGATCTCGCGGATCACCAGCTCGGGCGAGGCGTAGCGGGCCGTACGGATGTTGAAGGCCGAGGCGCAGAAGACGCACTTGTACGGGCAGCCCCGGCTCGTGATCATGTGCAGGCGCATGGACTTGCCGCTAGCGATCAGGTCCCGGTCCGGGATGCCGAGGTAGTCGATGTCCTTGAGCTGTTTGCGCTCGGGGTTATGGAGAACCTTCTCCCCTTCGCGCCAGACCACCCCGGCGATCCCCGGCATGGCCTCGGAGAAGGCCCGGGTGCCCTTCCGGAAGGCCTGGACGATGTCCAGCATGCACTCCTCGCCTTCGCCCAGCACGCCGTAGTCGAAGGGCTGGGGCAGGCGGTCGGGCAGGGCCATCTGGTGGGGCCCGCCGAGGACGGCGACGATGCCCGGGCACTCGCGCTTCAGGAAGACGGCCGCCTCGACGGCCCAGCGCATGTTCTGGCTGACGGCCGAGACGCCCACCAGGTCCGGGGCGAAGGCCTTCATGGCCGCGGCCTCGTCGGAGTTCAGGATCTTCACCTCGACGCCGGCCTCGGTGTCCCGGACGTACGTGGCGATGTACGCCAGCCCCAGCGACGGATAGTGCTGGTCGAAGCTGTTCTCGGGGTCGACGGCGTTGACGAAGAGGATCTTCATGGCTTCGCTAGATCATCGATCCGATCTTCTGCCCGATGACCTTCACATCGTTCACCAGCTTGGAGGGCTTCCGGATGCGGTTCACGACGGACTGCATCGAGGCCTTCTGGAACATCTTCTCCAGCTCGCGCCGCTTGGCCAGGCGCTGGAACTTGGTGTACCAGTCGCGGATCTCCTCCCGGGTCATCTTGTCGTTCAGGATGATGTGCTCACGCCAGGTGTTGGCGAAGTCGATGAAGTGGAGCTTCTTCCAGTCCATGTGGCGGGAGACCTTGCCGGCCTTCTCGGCCTCGATCCAGACCGGGGTCCCGGGCAGGGGGGTGAGCACGTAGATCTTCACGCCGTCCAGCTTGTTCTTGTCGACGAACTGGTAGGTCTCCGCCAGGTCCTCGCCCGTCTCCCCCGGTGTCCCGATGATAAAGGAGCCGCGCACCTCGATGCCCGTGTCGCGGCACATCTGGATGGAGCGCCGGTTCTGCTCGACGTCCACGGAATCGGTCTTCAGAAGCTCCAGCACCTTCTGGGAGCCCGACTCGAACCCGAAGGCCAGGGCCCTCACCCCGAGCTTCTTGCAGTCCTGCAGGAGGTCGAGGGTGGTGAGGTTGGCCCGGTTGGTGCACTCGATGTGGACGACCTTGTTGAGGCCCTCGGCGTCCATCAGGTCGGCGATCTCCTTCAGGCGGGTGCGGTGGGCCGTGAAGAGGTCGTCGTAGATCTTGATCTCCTTCACCTTGTAGCGGTCCACCAGGAGCTTGATCTCGTCGATGACCAGCTTGGGCGAGGCGTAGCGCGCCGTGCGCACGTTGAAGGCCGAGGCGCAGAAGATGCAGCGGTAGGGGCAGCCGCGGCTCGTGATCATGTGCAGGCGCATGGACTTCCCCTCGCCGATCAGATCGCGATCGGGAATGCCCAGGTAGTCCAGCTCGCGCAGGGCCTTGCGCTCGTGGTTATGCAGGACCTTGCCGTCCTGCCGGTACACCACGCCGGGGATCTTGGTCATCCGCTCGTGGAAGCCTTCCTTCCCCTCGGCCAGGGCCCGGACGATGTCCAGCATGCAGTCCTCGCCCTCACCGATGGAGCCGTAGTCGAAGGGCGCGTCCAGCACGTCCGGCAGGGCCGTCTGGTGGGGCCCCCCCAGGACCGTCACCACGCCGGGGCATGCCTTCTTCAGGGCCTCGGCCACCTGCATCCCCCAGTACATGTTCTGGGTGACGGCCGAGACGCCCACGATGTCGGGGGCGAAGGCCTTCATGGCCTCGAACTCGTCCGAGTTGAGGATCTTCACCTCATGCCCGTCCGTGTTGCGGAGGTAGGTAGCGATGTACGCCAGCCCCAACGACGGGTAGTGGGTGTCGAAGTCGTTGTGAGGGTTGATCGCGTTGATGAACAGGACCTTCATACGGTGGCCTCCTTGAGACTCCTGGGCCAGAAGAGCTGCGCCATGGTCCCGCGGGCCACCGCCCGCTCGGAATCCAGGCCGCGCTTCCGGCAGTAATCCTTGATGCGGATCAGCTCCATGCGGTGCAGGACGGACGGGTCGATCGGCTTGCGTTTGGGCAGGATGCGGGGCAGGCCCAGGAAGGCGTCCACCACCCCCATCATCCACTGGCGGCGGCGCTCCTCCTTGCGGGCCTTGGTGTAGCCGTGCCAGAGGAGCCGGAGCGTCTCCCCGGCCCCCCAGCGCACGGGATAGTATTTCCAGAAGTACCAGAGGTAGTTGCGCGGCCAGAGGCGGAAGTAGAGGTCGGCAGGCCGCGCGGCGCGGGAGAACTTGTGGGCCACGGACATGTCGGGGAAGTAGCGGACCTCCCAGCCGGCGTTCCAGAGGTGGGTGCTCAGGTCCACCTCGTTCTGGTAGATGAAGAACTCGGCCGGGTAGCCGCCCGTCTCCAGCCAGGCCTTGCGCCGGAACCCGACCCCGCCGCCGTCGAAGACCGAGGCGAGGTAGCCGCGCTGGGCGTCCCCCCCCTCCTCCAGGTACTTGGGGTTGTTGAAGGAGATCCCTCCCGTCTTGGCGTCCAGGACGCGGCAGGCCACGGCCCCCGCCTTCGGGTTCTCCTCGAGCCGGCGGACGATCTTCTCCAGCACGTCGGGCTCGACCAGGGTCATGTCGTTGTCCACGAAGACCACGAACTCCCCGCGGGCCGCCCAGACGCCGGTGTTGTAGCCGATGATCCCGGTGTTCTCCCCCAGCGCCAGGACGCGGACCGAGCGGCGGAACTCGGTCTGGAGCATCTCCAGCGAGCCGTCCGTGGAGCCGTTGTCCACCACCAGGAGCTCGCGGTCCTGGAAGGTCTGGGCCAGGAGGGAGTTCATCAGCTCGCGCAGGTCGTCCTTGCGGTTCCAGTTGAGGGTGATCACGGTGAGCCGGGGGCGCTTGATCGGCATCTCAGCGTCCCCCGCCTTCGGCCGGGCGTTCCGCCAGGATGGTGACGTCCCTGCCGGACAGCACCCGGCCGGCGACGCGCAGGAGGCCGCGCTTCAGGCCGGGCCGTCCGAGGGGACCGCTGGGCTGGGGCTCCGGCCGGGCCGAAGGCTTCCCCGGCTGGGACGAAGCCTCCCCGGACGCGGGCTTGCCGCGGAGGCGGCGCAGGGAGGACTTGAGGCCTTCCAGGGCCCGGGTGGTGCCGCGGTCGACGTGGAGGACGCGCAAGCCCACCGCGGCGCAGTAGCGCTCCAGCTGGGCCACGCCGAAGAAGAAGAAGTGCCCGGGGTCGTTCCAGCCCACCCAGGCCTGCCCGTACCACCACTGGTCGAAGGAGGCGGCGTTCGGGGTGCGCAGGACCAGGCGCCCGCCCGGCTTGAGCAGGTCGTACATGGCCTTCAGGGCGCGCATGGGATGCCGCTGGTGCTCGATGTTGTGCCAGCAGGTCACCACGTCGAAGGTGCCCGGCGCCCAGCGCGTCCCCAGCAGCTCCTCCACGGAGCCCTGGACGATGTCCACGCCGAAGTGGTCCCGGGCGATGCCGACGCTCCAGGCCGAGACCTCGGTGCCCTCGATCTGCCAGCCCGCCTCCCGGGCGTCCGCCAGGAAGGAGCCGATCCCGCATCCGACGTCCAGGAGCAGGCCCTTCCGGCCGGCCTCCAGGGCGGGGAGCCACTCCAGGCGCTCCCAGTTGGAGGACTGCTCCTGGGCGGGATCGTCCCGGACCATGCCGCGGTCCCGGTAGTAGCCCTCCGAGTAGATGGCGTTGAGGGCCTCGTCCGAGACACGCTCGCGCATGTACAGGAGGCCGCAGCCGGCGCAGCGCACGATCTCCCGGCCTTCCACCAGGCGGGCGCGGCGGCGGCGGGCGCCTCCGCAGAGGTCGCAGGCCGCCACGGCCTCCTTCCCGGTCACGCCCGGCGCAGCCGCGTCCATGCGCGACAGTACCCCCATCCGGTGAGTGCCCACCACAAGCCCGCCACAAGGAAACCGAGAAGGGCCGAGGCCGGCGCCTCCCCCAATCCATGCATCCGGCGGGCCGCCTGGAAGGCGCGGCGGGCCAGCAGGGCCAGCGATGCCGCCAGCACGCCCGTCCCCCAGGCCGAGGCCGGGGTCCAGCCCAGGGCCTGGAGACCCGCCCCGAGGGGCACGGCCGCCAGGACCAGGGGAAGGCCCCCGGGGCCGGCCGTGGTGGCCAGCATCCAGAGGGCGGGCGCCACGAGGATCCAGCCGAAGGGGCTGAAGGCCCCGAGGAGGGCGCCCGGGAGGGCCAGAAAGGCCCCCGCCGCGGCGCGGGCCTTGAGCCCGTCGAAGCGGTGGCGGCGCCAGAGCACGGCCTGGGCCCCGCCGTACTGGAGGGCCTTGCGGAAGACCCGCGAGAGGCTGCGCTGGTGGGAGGAGAAGCCGATCTCCACCTCGGCCGTCCCGCTCTGGAGGATCTTCAGCCCCTTGGCCCTCATCCGGAGGGAAAGGTCCGTGTCCTCCCCCGCCACATGGAAGGTTCCCGTGTCGAACCAGCCCAGGTCCTTGAGGACGGACAGGCGGTAGGCGTCGCATTTATCCCGGAAGAAGCCGATCTCCCGGTCCCCGCCGGACGGATTGGGGAAATCCTGGGGCGCCACGGCGTCGAAGAAGCGCTCGGCCCCCTTCGGGGCGGAGGCCAGGCGCCGCGCCGAGACCACGGCCCCCACGGCAGGATCCACGAAGGGGGCGGTCATGGCCTTCACCCAGCCCCTCCCCTGGGGGACGCAGTCGGCGTGCAGGACGATGCCGATCTCCATGCCGGACTCCGCCAGGGCCTGGAGCCCCCGGTTGATGGAACCGGCCAGGCCCAGGTTGCGCGCGTTGACCAGCTCCCGGACGAAGGGGAAGCGGGCGGCCACGGCCGAGGTGGCGTCCGTCGAGGCGTCGTTCACCAGGAGGACCTCCAGGCCCTGTCCGTCCACATCTTGGGCGGCCAGGGCCTCGAGAGAGGCGCCGAGGGTCTCGGCCTCGTTGTGCGCGGGGATGACGACGCCGGTCCTCATTTACGCTTCCAACCAGAGGATGGGGACGTCCAGGGACTTCAGCTCCGGATAGCGCTCCGGGTCCGTATCGAAATCCGTCACGACGACCGCATCCAGGGATTTCCCGGCCAGGTCCCCGGCGGTACCCACGGGCATGCCCAGCCAGGCCTCGCCGGCATGCTTGGGGGATCCGACCAGGACCAGCTCCATGCCGAGTTCCCTCAGGGTCAAATAGCAGATCTCGGCCACTTCGTTGATCCCATAAAGGCCTACCCGACGAATTCCGCGCTGGTGGGCCTTGAAGAGGTTGTCCTTCACCCGGTAGCGGGCCTGCTTGTAGAAGTCCAAGGTGCGCTCGAAATACTGGTAGGCCAGACGGCTTTTTTCCTTACCCCCTTGTGGTGTAAGGGTATAGGCCAAACGCCTGGCATCCAGGTCCTTGACCTCGATCCAGCCCTTGCGGGCCATGCGCTTGAGCATGGCGTTGGCCAAGCCGACGGCAATGCCGACCTTGCGGGCCAGCTCCCGTTGGGTGACGGGCTGGGGGGAGCCGAGCTCCTCGAGCACCCTCAGCTCGCGGACGTCCAGGCCTTCGTGAAGGGCTGTTCCTTGACTGTTCATCTCGTGAACGTGAATCCTATCTCCTTCCCTGCTATTGTCAAAGGGAAAATCCGTGGATAGAATCCCCCCATGCTCACGATCGCTCGGAATGCCGCCCGGGGCCTGCGCAACCGCATCCGCGACGCCCGTACCGTCCGCCAGGTCGAGGCCATCCGGGCCCGGGGGGACGGGACCAGCACCCCCTTCCCGAACCTGGTCACCCTGGAGCCCACCCGCCGCTGCAACCTGCACTGCGTCATGTGCTACACCAGCGAGGTGGAGCGCTACACGCGCATGGATGAGCTCAGCGTCGAGGAGATCGACCGGGTCTTCTCCGAGCTCCCCGTCAAACGGGTCAACCTGGTCGGGGGCGAGGTCTTCATCCGCAAGGACATCTTCCAGATCATGGACAACCTGGTCCGGCGCGGCATCGTCATCGAGAACGTCACCACCAACGGCACCCTCCTGGACGAGGAGAAGGCTGCCCGGCTTGCCGAGTACATCAAGCGGAAGCAGCTCTCCGGCCTGACCTTCTCCATCGACGGCGAGGAGGAGATGCACAACGCCATCCGCAAGAGCCCCAAGGCCTTCGAGCTCACGATGCGGGGCATCGCCCAGGTCCTCGAGGCCCTGAAGGCGCGCGGCGTCGAGCCCCGCAAGCACGTCAAGATCACCTCCGTCGTCACCCCGGACAACGTCGCCGTCTTCTCCAAGGTGGTGGGCGTGGCCGCCCGGGCCGGCGTGCCCACCGTCCAGTACAACCACCTCATCTGCGCCACCGAGGCCGAGATCCAGGCCACCGAGATGATGCTGGGCCTTCCCCGCGCCGAGGTGGACACCTGGATCGTCCCCGATCTGGAGGGGAAGATCCGATCCGAGGACGTCCTCAAGGAGATGGCCGTCGCCGAGGCCGAGGGCGCCAAGCACGGCATCCGCGTCCACTTCCGCCCCGCCAAGGATCCTGCCGGGGTGAAGGCCCACTACGCGAACCAGGGCCCCTTCGGGGGGACCTGCTGGTCCCCCTTCGACAACTGCCGCATCACCTTCTCGGGCAAGGTGAACTACTGCCTGCTGCTGAGGAGCGAGATGGGCGACGTCCGCACCCAGTCCGTGGCCGAGATCTGGAACGGCGAGAAGTTCAGGCGCCTGCGGAAGGAACTCCTGGCCGCCCCGTATCCGATCTGCCGGCGCTGCTGCAAGCTCTCCCCCGGATAACCCAGGCCAGAAGCCCGGCGCCCAGCAGGGCCGCGGCGATCGTCAGGCCGGGATGCCCCAGCTGGCCCGGCACCGTGGAGGCCTGGATCCTGCGGACGACTTCCCCCAGTCCCAGGTGGCGGTCCACCGCCTCCAGGTAGTCCGTGATCTCCCAGCCCTCCCGGGTCCCAGTATCCGCCAGGCGGCAGAGCTTAGCGTGGGTCAGCAGGAAGAGGCCGTAGTTCCAGGCCGCCAGGATGCCGAAGCTCCAGGCCAGGCGCCGCCTCCAGGCCCCCGCCGACTCCAGCAGGAGGCCCAGCCCCAGGGCCCAGACCGGCAGGGACTCGCAGAGATAGCGCTGGCTGAAGCCGGAGCCCGCGTGGAAGGAGCCGCCGATGGCCGGAAGGATGGCCTGTCCCAGGAAGAGCACCCAGGCCATGTGCCGGACCTCCCGGCGCCCGGTTCCAGCGAACAGGCCCGCCATCGCGAGGCCCACCAACGGGGACCAGGCCAGGATGCCGTGACGGCTGGAGACGAAGAGGTTCAGGACCGGGAAGGGGTCGTTCCAGAGGATGAAGCTCTGGGAGAGCGTGGGGTACATCGTCTCGCTCGGGCTCCCGTACTCCCTCCAGTTGCGCAGGGGCTCGATCCAGAGCAGGCAGGCCGCCCCCGCCGTGAAGGCCAGGGCCGCGCCCAGGCGCCTCCCGCGCGCATGCCAGAGCACCA
>JAHFOU010000103.1 GCA_023261525.1 Planctomycetota bacterium
GGGTGATGCTCCCCTCGCCCGCGACGACCCAGAAGTAGCGCAGATGGTGGTAGTTCAGCCATTCCATGCGTCCGAAGGATACACAGGTAAACTCTTAGTTTCTATTAGCAATATCGTGTTTATCTAAGCATCTCCCTCCGTGCTAGGCTGAGACCGTGTCGAGCCCGCACCCCTCCCGAAAGGAATCCATGACGACCACCCCCATGAACGAGACCGAACTTCTCGCCAGCCTGCGCATCCTGAGCTGCGTCGCCAAGGCCGACGGCGCCACGAGCAGCGACGAGCTGAAGCGCCTCGAATCCTGCCTCGAAGGGGCTCCCCTTCCGACCGGGATCACGATCCCCTCCATCCTGGCCGAGACTCCCGACCTGGAGAAGCAACTCGCCCTCCTCACGTCGCCGGAGTGCCGCGAACAGACCTTCCAGGCGGCCTTTGCCGTGGCCCACGTGGACGGGCAGTGCTCCACGGGTGAACAGAAGATCCTGGACCGCATGTGCGCGAACTGGAACCTTCCGAAGGAAGATCCGGCCCTCCTGGGGCGCCTGGTCCGCGAGGTCAAGGACACCGTCCTCCCCAGCAACATCCAGGCCGTCCCGGATGCGGGCAAGCGGAAGGCGGAGATCCAGTCGGACACCCTCAAGTACTCCATCCTGAGCGGCGTGCTGGGCGCCTTCCCCGTTCCGGGGCTCTCCCTCGCCACCGACATGGCCGTCGTGGGCATCCAGGTCAAGCTCGTGCGCGACATCGGGCAGCGCTGGGGCCACACCGTCGACCAGAAGGCCGCAAACTCCATCCTCACGGGCCTGGGCCTGGGGACGGGCGCGAGGATCGCCGTGAACACCCTCCTCAAATTCGTCCCGGTGGCCGGCGTGGTCTGGGGCGCATCCACCTCCTTCGCCTCCACCTGGGCGTTGGGCGAGGTCGCCAACCAGTACTTCGAAGCCGGGGCCAAGACCGACATCTCGACCTATCGCGAGGCCTTCCGCAAGGCGAGCGGGGAGGGTCAGGCCGCCTACAAGACCCACCAGGCCGCCGTGGCGACCGCGAACACCCAGCATGCCGCGGCCCTGAAGGCCCTGGGCGAGGAGCTGAAGCTCGGCACGCTCAGCCCCGAGAACTACGGGAAGAAGGTCTCCGAACTGGCCGCGCTCCCGGCGCTCCAGGCGCGCCAGGCGCTCTAGTCCGCGACACGTCCTCGGGAAACACTCCCCCTCGCAAGAGGGGGAGTGCGCCCCCTTCCAGGAGACCCCTCATGCGCCTCAAGCTCCACGCGCCGGATCAGCCCGAGATTCGCAGGCTGAGGGCCCATCTGAAGCGGCGGCTGGAACTGGTGCTGAGCCCCTTCGGGGACCGCATCGGGCTGGTGACCGTATGGCTCCAGGACCTGGACGGGCCCAGGGGGGACCGCCGCTGCTTCCTACGCGTCAAACTGATCCGGGGAGGGGACGTTTGCTCCGAAGCCGATGCCTCCAAGATGACGGCGGCGATCGCCTTCTCGGCCGAACGGCTGGGCCGCGCCGTCCGGCGGGCGCTGCGCCTGCCCGGGGCCCGATGATCACGCCTCCCCCGCACACGTCGGACGAAGCCCACCGCCTGGAGACGCTCGCCTCGCTTCGGGTGCTCGACACGCCGGCGGAAGACCGCTTCGACCGCATCACGCGCCTGGCGCAGCGGGTCTTCGACGTCCCCATCGCCCTGGTGAGCCTGGTGGACGCCTCCAGGGAATGGTTCAAGTCCTGCCAGGGGCTCCTGACTTCCGAGATCCCCCGGAACATCTCCTTTTGCCAGCATGCCCTCCTTCAACCGGGAAGCACGGTCGTCACGGATACCCTGAAGGACCCGCGGTTCGAGAACAACCCGTTGGTCACCGGGGACCCCTTCATCCGCTTCTACGCCGGCCATCCCCTCCGGGCGACGGACGGCAGCCCGGTGGGGACGCTGAGCATCGTGGATCGGCGTCCCCGGAGGGTGCAGGAAGGCGACCTACAGACCCTTCGGGACCTCGCGCACCTGGCCGAGAACGAACTCCACGTCATGCGCCTCAGCCAGGGACAGCTCGATCTCGTCTCCGAACTGAAGGAGGCCCAGCGGAAGGCCTTCACGGATGGCCTGACCCGCCTCTGGAACCGAGCCGGGATCCTGGAAATCCTCCAGAGGGAACTGGGCCGCGCCCTTGCCTCCAAACAACCGATCGGCGTCCTCATGCTGGATGTCGACGACTTCAAGCGGATCAACGACACCTATGGCCATCCCGCGGGGGATGTCGCGCTCCGGGAATGCGCCCACCGCCTGCGCATGGCCGTCCGTCCCCAGGACGCGGTCGGGCGCTACGGCGGGGACGAGTTCCTGATCCTCATGGCCGACTGCGACCTCCAGCAGGCTGAAACCGCCGCCGCGCATGTTTCGGCGGCCGTGGGTGCCGTTGGCATCACCCATCAAGGGAAGAAGATCAGGCTGACGATCAGCTGCGGCGCCGCCGCGAGCGGCCCGGCCCGCACGAGCCTCGACGCCCTGATCCAGGCGGCGGATGCCGCCCTGTACCGGAGCAAGAGGGGCTCGTCACCGGACGCGCGGCTACGCCTGGGCGGGCTTCAGGCTGAAATCGAGCATCAGCGGAAGGTGGTCGGAGGCCTCCCGTGACCCCCGGGAATGGACGATCCGGGCCTTCCGGATGAACACGTCCCCGCGATAGAAGGCCTTGTCCAGGGAGGCGATGGCCAGACAGGCCGGGAAGGACCGGAACCGCCACGGCGGCTGAGTCGCCTGCCGGAATCCCGCGGGGCCGATCGGATCATCCGCCAGCCGGTCGCGCCAGTCGTTGGCATCCCCGGCGAGGATCGCAGGGAGGTGCGCGGACTCCAGGAAGCTCCGGTGCCCCAGGAGATGCCGCGCCTGCCAGTCGCGCTCCCCCTCCCCCAGGCCCAGGTGCCAGTTGACCAGGAGCAGGGGGCCCTCCGGGGTGCCCACCGTGGCGATCTGCGCCCCCCGGGCCTTCTTGGCGCCGAAGGCCAGGGAGACATGGTGATGGGCGCGGATCGGCCAGCGGGACAGGATCAGGTTGCCGTATCCCCCCTCCTTCCAGTGGACGGTGGGCTGGAAGAGCTGTCCCTCCAGCCCGACCAGCTCCGCCAGCATCCGGGGCTGGTCGTGGCGGTAGGAACGGGGATTCCCGCGGGCGACCTCCTGCAGGCAGAGTAGGTCGGGGTCCTCGTGGCGGATGACCTCCAGGATGCGGTCCAGGCGGTAGCGCCGGTCCCGCCCCCCGATCCCCTTGTGGATGTTGTAGCTGAGCAGGCGCATCCCGTCCGTCCTCTACAGGTAGGGGGTGAAGAGCCGGGCGACGCCGTCGCGGAGCCTGACGGGAAGGCCGCGGGCGTTCACCCGGGCCAGCGAGAGCGGGGTGGCCGAGCTCAGCTTCGTCTCGATGAGATCCTCCAGCGTCCGGGCCAAGGCGGGGTCGTAGCATTCCACATCGAACTCGAAATTCAGGCGGAAGCTGCGGGGATCCCAGTTGCTCGACCCCAGCAGCGTCCAGGCATGGTCGACCACCAGGACCTTGCTGTGGTCGAAGGGCGGCGGGGAGAGCCAGATGCGGCAGCCCCGCTCCAGGAGCTGCCACAGGAGCGCCGTGGAAGCCCACTGCACCATCCGGAGGTTGTTGCGGGCGGGAAGCAGGATGTCGACGGCGACCCCGCGCATGGCGGCGACGTTCAGGGCGTTGATCAGGGCATCGTCGGGCAGGAAATAGGGCGTGACGATCCGGACGGAGGACCTGGCGCAGGCCAGGGCCCCCAGGGTGGCGAGGCGCAGGGTGTCCGCGTCGTCGTCGGGACCGTCGGAGATGCCCCGGGCGACCGCATCCCCCCGGGGCTGGATCTGCGGGAACCAGAGCTCGCGCTTCAGGGACTCCCCGGTCGTGAACTTCCAGTCGTCCACGAACACGTGCTGGAGATGCGCGACGACGGGTCCCTCGATCCGGCAATGCAGGTCCTGGATGCCCTCCCGCTCGAAGCGGTAATGGGCGGTCTCCTGGATGTTCATGCCCCCGGTGAAGCCGGCCTTCCCGTCGGCGACCAGGAGCTTGCGGTGGTTGCGCAGGTTGAAGTACGGGAGCTTGAAGGGAAGAAGCGCGGGCAGGAATCGGGCCACGGGGACCCCGGCTTGGCGCAATGCAGGCACGATGGACGGCCGCGAATACCGGGCGCCGATGTCGTCGATCAGGACCCTGACCTCCACCCCCCGCTTCACGGCACGGGCCAGCGCCTCGACGAAGCGCGTCCCCGTGGCACCGCTGCTGAAGATGTAGGTGCTGAAGGCAAGGGTCTGCTCCGCACCGTCGATGGCCTCCAGCATGGCGGGGTAGGCCTGCTCCCCTCCGGAGAAGGGCGTCAGGCGGTTTCCGGCGACCGGCGGCATCCCGGTCACTTCATGGACCAGCCGGGCCAGGGGGGCCAGGTGCCGGGCCTCCGCGGGAAGGGCGCCGGCAAGCCCCTCGGAGGAGGCCTCCCCCTGCGTCTCGTCGTGGAGCATGCGCAACCGCGCCCCCCGCAGGGCGTGGGCGCGGCGGTGGATGCGGTTGATGCCCAGCAGGGCGTACAGCACGCTGCCGACCAGGGGGGCCAGCCAGATCAGGCCGACCCAGCCGATGACGGAACGCGAGTCCCGCTTGGTCAGGACGGCATGGGCGGAGGCCACGGCAGCCAGGGCGAGCAGGGACACGGCCACGACATGGGGCCAGATCCCGGCCAGGGATGTCCAGGCTTCGGGGCTCATGGGGGATAGTCTACCGCGGCGGCTTCATGTAGGGCCCTGTCCCAGCCTCGCGAGACCGATTGCGGAGAGGACCGCGCCCGCGGCCAGCATCCACATCGACCGGTCGGTCGGGAAGCCCGTGAACAGATGGGAGAAGTCGGAACTGAGGGAACTCGCATCAGCGAAACCGAAAACGACCAGCACGATGCCCCCGACAAGCATCGCGAGCGAGAATGACCTGGCCATGACGCCCTCCTTTCAAACCAGCGGCTTGCGGCCGCGGATCAACCTCACGAGGACGGAAACGATGGCGATCACGAGAAGCACGTGGATGAAGCCGTTCATGGTGTAGGAAGAGACCAGGCCCAGGAGCCACAACACAACCAGCACGACGGCGACGAGATAAAACAGGTCCATGGATTGCACTCCTTCAGGGGTTCCTGAAACAAGACATCCGGGCTACAGCAGCAAGAGCAGGATGACGACGGCGGTGATCAGGACGATGGTCGTGACCGCCTGCGGATCGTGGTCGCCTCCCCGCTGGGCCGGATCGGACCGGGCAAGCTCCGCGAGCTCGACCGCATCCAGGGCAGCGACCTGGATGACCGCATTCCCGGCGGCGGGACCCCTCCGCTCCAGGCCGGACGGGATCTCGGCCGCGGAAGCGGTCGGGAGCAGCGGGAAGGCGAGGGTCGCCAGGGCCACCAGGCCGCACCGGACAGGGTTCTTCGTCACAGGGCTCTCCTTTTCATGGGGTGAGGGCATCCGCAGGGCCGCACGAACCCTGCGGATGCCGGACGACAAGACTAGGTGGACATGATGCGCCGGCCCGCCGGGCGGTTCTTGACCAGCCCGCGGCCTCCAACGGCCTTGGCCGCCCGCTTCTTCGCCGCCGTCATGCGGCCTCCTCTGCTTTTCTTCGCCATATCTGTTCCCTCCTTTCCTGTGATTGCCTTCCATCCGGTTCCTCCAGCACCGGACTGTAGTCGAAGCAGCACTCATTAGATAAATACGATATTACGAATGAAAACGAAGGTATTAACGAAGGCATGGAAAGCGAGGGCGGAAACGGACAGGGCCCTCATCCCACCGAGCCTGGCCTCAAGGTGGTCGATCAGGACTCCGCGGACGGCGTCCGTCCAGGGGGAACAGCAGGAGCTCGTCCGCCTTCCGGGGAGTCTACCCGACCAGGGTCTTGAAGCCGCCGTAGACCATGCGCTTCACGTCGAACGGCATCTTCTTGGGCATCGCCTGCCCCTGCATGGCCTTCATCACCTGGGCGTTGACGCGGTCGCGGTGGGCGCGGGACTTGAAGACGACGTAGGCGAACACCACCGTCTCCCCCGCCTTGAGCTTCATCTGGCGGGTGAAGGGCGTGCCCCACTTCACCTTCAGGTCCTCGCCGACGCACTCCTTGTAGTCCAGGGCGCCGTGCTTCATCCACGTCCTGCGGCCCCACGCCGCCATGCGGCGGTAGGCCTTGAGGTTCTTCCTGGGGATCGGCAGGACGTATCCGTCGACGTACGACATGGGCGTTCTCCTTTCGTGATGGGTGATTGGCTCCCCGGGTAGGATTCGAACCTACGACCAAGCGGTTAACAGCCGCCTACTCTACCACTGAGCTACCGGGGAACCGCGCGGGGCATTCTAGGGGCCGGCCGCCGCGAGGGTCAACGCCCGGCCGAGGCCTCAGATGAAGTTGACGTGCTGGGGCGGGTGCTTGAGCTCCCAGACGAAGCGGTTCGCCGCGTCCGGCCGGCAGTTGGGCATGCAGGTGGCGCAGTCCAGGTGGTTCTCGATGCGCTCCACCACCTTCTTGCGCCGGGCGCCGGCCCAGATCTCCGGGAAGGTCTGCTCGTGGATGTTCCCGTAGATGTGGTCCTCGTTCCCGTAGTAGGGCCCGCAGGTGTAGACGTTCCCGTCCGAGAGCACGAAGGCGAAGAAGGGCAGGGAGAGGCAGCGCCCGTAGGTCCGCGTGCCGTACTTGCGGAAGGAGTCTCGCCGGGCGATGACCTGGAAATCCTTCGTGGCGAACTTCTCCGCCTCCTGGAACACCGGCTCGACCTCCTCCAGCCCGAAGTTCCCCTCCCAGCGCAGGGTGACCTGGTCGGGATGGAGGACGTAGGGCTTGAGCGCCAGGTAGTCGACGCCGATCTGGGCCAGGCGCTTCGTCAAGGGCACGACGCTCTGGATGTTGTCCGGGAGCATCACGAACTGGACGCCCAGGGTGACCTTCCAGCCGTGCTTCTTCTTGAGCTCCGCGGCCTTGGTCAGGTTCTTGAGGACCAGGTCGAACTGCTCGGGCTTCACCTGGTGGACCTTGGCGTAGGTCTCGCGGTCCCCCCCGTTCAGGGAGCAGCGCAGGAAGGTGAGGTGAGGCAGCAGGGCCTCGGCCTTCTTCTCCGTGAGCAGGGCGGAGTTGGAGAAGATCCCGACGTCGACGCCGTGCTCGGCCGCCGTCCTGGCAAACTCGGGAAGGTCGGGATGCAGGAGGGGCTCGCCCTCGCCGGCGAAGAGGCAGGACTTGGTGCCGCCCCGGCCCATGTCCTTGAGGACCTGGATGGTCTTCGCGGTGTCGAGCTTGCGGTCCTGGTAGCCCAGGTAGTCGTAGGCGCAGAAGGTGCAGCGGTGGTTGCACTTGCCCACCGGGGAGAACTCGACGTAGAGCGGGTAGATGTTCTCGCCCTTCTGCCAGCGGGCCAGGGCGTCCGGGTGGTGGTGGAGCTTGTGCCCGTCGAGGTTGTAGGAAGGGAGGACGGCGGCCATGGCTTCAGTATAGCAGGCCTAGCGGAGCATTTTCTCGAGGAAGGCCCGGTCCATGGACATGGATTCCATGGTCTTGCGCACGGCCTGGCGCGCCGCCGCGGCCTTGTCCCGGCCCGCCTGGAGCTG
>JAHFOU010000104.1 GCA_023261525.1 Planctomycetota bacterium
CACCGCCCTGGAATCCCTCTCCCTCCTCGTGGGGGAGGCCCGCGACATCCCCGCCTCCGCCGTCGAGGCCCTGGTGGGCTCCTCGCCGCGCCACGAGCCCTTCCAGCTGGCGGATGCGATCTGCTCCGGGGACTCGCGCCGGGCCCTGGACATGCTGAGGGGGCTGTTGGACTCCGGGGAAAGGCCCGAGTCCCTCTGCCCCATCCTGGGCTTCCAGTTCCGCCGTCTCGCGAAGGGCGCCTGCCTCGTCGAGGGCGGGGCCAGCCCGATGCAGGCCGCGGGCTCCGTCGGCCTGCCGCCCTCGGCCGCGGGCCCGGCGACGGCCGTCTGGAGACGCCTGCCCGCGGGGAAGATGGACGCCGCGCTGAAGCTCCTGCGCGACACGGAGCGGAGGCTCAAGTCGGGCGGAGGGCAGGGGCGCGCCGCCATGGAGCGCGCGGTGGTCCGACTCTGCGGTCTTGCGGGACAGGGGGCGCGGCCGGTACCTTCGCGGGCATGACGCCACGCAGACTCCACACGACCCTCCCGATCCTGACGCTGGCCATGGGGATGGCCGCCTGCACCGCCTCCGCGCCCGAGCCTCCCGGCGTCACGGCCGTCGAGCCCGTCCGGGCTCCGCCCCTGCCCACGCCCGAGCCTGCCCCGCCCGCCGTGCCGGCGCCTTCCGTCCCTGCGCCGGCGCCGATCCCTCCTGCGCCCACGCCGGAACCTCCGGCGCATCCCCAGCCGGCTCCGCCGCCGCCCGCCCTGCCGCCGTCCGCTCAGGATCCGGAAGCCCTGCTCGAGGCCTGGCGGACCCGCATCCGGGCGGAGGGCCCGGGCCGCGAACAGGATCTGGCTCGCTCCTACCTGCTGGGCGGCAAGCCCCTCAAGGCCCACGAGCTCCTCGGCGCCCTCGACCCCAAGAAGCTCCCCAGCGAGGACGCCCGGCTCTCCTGGCGCCTGGCCGAGGCCGAGGCCCTGGCCCGTCTCGGCGAGGCGGGCAGGGCCTGCGACCTCCTGCGCGAGGCGGAGCGGGCCCTGAGGGCCCTCGCGCCCCTGCAGATCTCCGGCGAGTGCTTCAGCGCGGACCCCAGGCGCAGGCAGAAGATCGAGACGCCGCGCTTCCGCCCCGGCCAGACGGTCAGCGTCTACCTGGACCTGGACCGGCTCACGGTGCTGGCCGAGGAGGGCAAGGAGGCCCGGACCAAGCTCCGCTTCGACCTGACCCTGCTGGAGCCCTCGGGGCGGGAGGTGCACGACTTCGCCGACTGGGAGCGCGAGCAGGGCACGCTGGAGGAGCGCATGCACCGGCCCTGGGAGGACCACGCCTACCGCCTGAACTTCCGCCTGCCGAGAGGCGTGAACCTGGGCGCCTACGTCCTGAGGCTGGAGGTCACCGACCTTGCCGCGCCGTCGCCGCGCAAGGCCGCCGTGACCCTGCCGCTGACGCTGGAGTAAACGGCAGCGCCCTTCCGAAACGAGGGGCTCTCCCTTAAACTCCCGCCATGCCGCGCACGGTCGTCACGGGAGGCGCAGGCTTCCTCGGCTCCCACCTCTGCGAGCACTTCCTCGTCAAGGGCCACGAGGTCATCGCCATCGACAACCTCCTGACCGGCCGCGAGGAGAACGTCGCCCACCTCCTCGGCAGGCCCGGCTTCTCCCTGGTGAAGTACGACGTCACGAACTACCTCGCCGTCGAAGGGCCCGTCGACCAGGTCCTCCACTTCGCCTCGCCCGCCAGCCCCGTGGACTACCTGAGGCTCCCCATCCAGACCCTGAAGGTGGGCTCGCTCGGCACCCACAAGGCCCTGGGCCTGGCCCTGGCCAAGAAGGCGCGCTTCCTGCTGGCCTCCACCAGCGAGGTCTACGGCGACCCCGCCGTCCATCCCCAGCCCGAGAGCTACTGGGGCAACGTCAACCCCGTCGGCTACCGCGGCGTCTACGACGAGGCCAAGCGCTTCGCCGAGGCCCTGGTCATGGCCTACCACCGCGCCCACGGCCTCCAGACCCGCATCGTGCGCATCTTCAACACCTACGGCCCCCGCATGCGCCTGAACGACGGCCGGGCCCTGCCCACCTTCATCGGCCAGGCCCTGCGCGGGGAGCCCCTCACGGTCTACGGCGACGGGATGCAGACGCGCTCCTTCGGCTACATCGACGACCTCGTGGACGGCCTCGGTCGCCTCCTGGCCTCGGATGTGACAGAGCCGGTGAACATCGGCAACCCCGACGAGGTCACCATGCTGGACTTCGCCAAGGAGATCGTCGCGCTCACCGGCGGCAGGGTCGGGATCGAGTTCCGCAAGCTCCCGCCCGAGTACGCCGACGACCCCAAGCAGCGCCGCCCCGACATCTCCCGGGCCCAGTCCCTCCTGGGCTGGACGCCCCGCACCACGCGCGCCGAAGGCCTGAAGCGCACGCTCGGATACTTCCGGGGACGCCTCGGCCAGACCGCGCCATGAGGCTCCTCGTCACGGGAGGGCTGGGCTACGTCGGATCCTTCGCCGCCCGCCACCTCGCGGGCGCGGGGCACGAGGTCACCATCCTGGACGACCTCTCCACCGGGCACCGCCGCGCCGCGGGGAAGCTCCCCGTCGTGATCGCCGACTGCCGCGACGTCGCCACCGTCTCCGGCGTCCTCTCCCACCACCGCATCGAGGCCGTCCTCCACTTCGCGGGCCTCAGCCTGGTGGGCGCCTCCGTGGCCGACCCGGCCGCCTACTACGCCGCCAACGTGGGGGGGAGCCTGGGCCTCCTGGAGGCCATGCGCCGCGCCGGCGTGGACCGCATCGTCTTCTCCTCCTCCGCGGCCGTGTACGGGAACCCCTCGACCCAGCCCATCCCCGAGAGCGCGCCCCTCGCGCCGATGAACCCCTACGGGCGCTCCAAGGCCATGGTCGAAGGCATCCTCCGGGACGCCGCCGCCGCCGGCCAGGTCCGCGCGGCCTGCCTGCGCTACTTCAACGCCGCCGGGGCCTCCCGGTCCGGGGACCTGGGCGAGGACCACCACCCCGAAACCCACCTCATCCCCCGCCTCCTGGCCGCCGCGCGGGAGGGACAGGAGTTCACCGTGCACGGAAAGGACTATGCCACGCCGGACGGGACGGCTGTGAGGGACTACATCCATGTCGAGGACCTGGCCGAGGCCCATGCCCGGGCCCTCACCCTCCTGGAGAAGACCCCGTTTACAGCCCTGAACCTGGGCACGGGAAGGGGGTATTCGGTCCTGGAAGTCCTCCAGACTGCCGAGACTCTTTTGGGGAAGAAGATCCGGAGCAAGTTCGGAGCAAGAAGATCTGGGGATCCAGACACACTTGTAGCATCAACAAATGAATGTAAAAAGACTATGAATTGGTCTCCAATAAACTCAAATATAGAAGTTATCTTAAAATCGTCTATCTTGTGGCATTCAAATAACGTCAGGAGTTAACGTGGCAAAACCTGTCGGCCCTTACAGCCCCTCCCTGCGCGCCCAAGGTTTCCTCTTCTGCTCCGGCCAGATCGGCCTGGATCCGGCTTCAGGCAAACTGGCGGAGGGGGGGACGGCCCCCCAGCTCCGCCAGGCCCTGGCCAACCTGGATGCCCTCCTCAAGGCCGAGGGCCTGGGGCCCCAGCACGTGGTCAAGACCACCCTCTTCCTGATCGACATGGGGGACTTCGGCACCGCCAACGAGATCTATGCGGCCTATTTCCAGGCCTCGCCCCGCCCGGCCCGCTCCTGCGTGGCGGTCTCGGGCCTCCCCCTGGGCGCCCGCGTCGAGGTCGAGGCCCTGGCCCGCCTGACCTAGTCGATGTTGCGGTAGGTCCCGCCCGTGGCGGCGGCCAGGTCCTTGAGCGTCTTCTTGTCGGCCGAGGTGCCGATGCCGACCGTATGCAGGACCACGCTGCGGTAGCGCCCCTGGAGGGCCACCCAGTCCGGCAGGGCAAAGGGATAGCGCAGGGCCCCCGAGAACTGGACCGGCAGGCCCCGGTCCACCGGCGTGCCCGCGCCCACCAGGACCACGGTGTCCGCGCCGGAGACCTCCGGGCCGGCGCCAGCACCTCCCAGGGCCCAGGCCGCCTGGAGGCCCGCGCCGGGATCCGGCCAGCCGGAGCCGGCCAGCTTGGCCACCCAGGCCCTCGCCTGGACCTTGGCCGCGGGGGTGGCCTGGACCATCGTCTCATGCCAGCGGGAGACGGACTGGCCGTAGGCGATCACCCCGAAAACGGCATCGTCGGGAAGCGCCTCGATGCGCTTGAGGAGCTCCTTCTTGGCGCGATCCAGGCGGTCCGAAAGCTGGGCGGTGGCCCGGTCCCGGATCATCTCGCTGGAGGTCTCGACCAGGAAGACCACGCGCTGGGAGGGCATGTCCACCCCGAGATGCTTGGGGGTCTCGGTGTGGGCCTCCTGGAACCCCTCGGGGAGGGGGGCCCCGCGCTGCTGAAGGAAGGTCCGCCATTGGGCCACGTCCAGGCCGAAGGTCTTCCCGGTGACGGCCTCCAGGAAGCGGGCCGCGTCGGCGCGCAGGCGCCCGCCCTCCCGGCCGAGGGCCTGCACGAGCAGGCCGAGGGCCTCCTTCCCGGAGTCCTTGTCCGCGGCCATCCAGGCCAGCCCCTCGAGGGCGCCCAGGCGGGCGCGGGGATCCGGATGCTGGAGCCTGCGCTCGAAAAGGGGCAGGGCCCTGGCCCGGCAGAGGCGGCCCGCGGCAGGCAGGAGGCGCAGGAGGACCGCGGGCTCCTCCTCCTGTTGGGCCGCCAGGAGCACGGCGTCCGCGGAGTCCGGATCGTTCAGGCGGCAGAGCCCCAGGGCCGAGGCGGCGCGCAGGCGGAAGTCCTTCTCCTTGGCCGCGTCCAGGTGGTCCAGGAAGAAGGCGGAGTCCCTCCAGGCCTGGTCCTGGGCCAAGGCCCAGGCCAGGTCCTCGCGCCGCTCCGCCTCCTTCCAGGCCTGGGACTTCATCCAGGCGAGGCCCTTGGGGTTCTGGACGGTGGCCAGGGCCCGGCGGGCGAACAGGGGGACGCAGGGATCCAGGCGGCGGTCGGACAGGCAGGTCAGGACGGCCCCGAGGGCGGCCGGGGATCCCTCCTCGCAGAGCGCCTTGATCGCGTAGCACTGCAGGCAGGGGAAGGAGCGCTCGGACTGCAGGAGCCGCGCGAGCGTCTCGACCGCGGCGGGATCCCGCGCGGCGCCCAGGCGGGAGACCAGCTCGCAGCGCCGGGCCTCGGGATCCCCGCGCCGGTACTGGCCGAGGAACTGCTCGAGGGTCATGGACTCGCCCCCGGCGAGGGCCGACGACGCCAGGAGAAGGGGGAGGATCCGTTTGAGCGCCGGCCGCATGAGGGTATTCTAGCGCCCTCCGCGGGCGATTAGCTCAACCGGCTAGAGCGCCTCCCTTACACGGAGGAGGTTGGGGGTTCGAATCCCTCATCGCCCATGCGCTCCCGACCCATGGACTAGGGCGCCGGAAGGAAGGACGGCGCCGGATAGAGGGGCAGAAGGTAGCCGTCCAGCGCCGGCGCGGCGGCCTGCGGCGGCTTGGCCAGGTCCACGAACTCCACCAGGTAGCGGAGTCCGGCGCCGCTCTTCAGCAGGCCGGTGACTTCCACCCAGTACCGCTTGCCGGGAGCCACCTCGACGCCCGCCGGCCGGAAGATCACGCAGGGGCCGAGGACCCCTTCCGGCGGGGCGATCTTGAAGAAGTCCATCTCCATGGGCTCGGCGGCCGGCTGGTAGTGCTCGTCCAGGGCGAACACCTTCACCTGGATGTCCTTGCCGAGCTTCGGGTACCGGGCCGGATCCGGCAACAGGCTCCAGGCATGACGCGCGGAGAACATGGAGACCGGCACCCAGCCCTTCGGAGGATAGGCGACGACCTCGTACCCGGGGACGCGGCTGCGCCCCTGGTCGTGGGACCACATGGCGCTGAATTCCCTGGCCGAGCCGAACCCGGTCTTCAGCATCTTGGGGTTGAGGCACCAGCGGCGATGCCCCAGGTGGTCGATGTTCGAGGCGTCCGAATCGTCCATGTAGCCGTCGACGGAAAGCACCATGTCGCTCGTCGTGGCCAGGTTGCTGTGGGTGGTCCCGTCGTAGGCGAGCTGGTACTCGGCCTCCGGCATCTTCGGGTTGATCGGCGTGTGGTCCAGCTTGCCGATCCTCAGGCAGATGTCGGCGGCGGCATCGCACTTCCGGTTGCACTCGGGATCCAGGACCAGGCCGTCGTAGGGGACCTCGCAGAGATGGCGGTAGGCCTGGAGCCGCCGCAGGGCCCGGGCCCTCTCCTCCTCCTTCGTGGGGACGGCCCCGACCCGGACGCCCTGGATCTTCGTCAGGGCCACAGCCAGGGGCCCCAGGGGGCGGGGATGGGTGGGGACGTCGTCGTAGCGCTGGAGAACCCCCTCCTTCCAGACCTGGGGGGGGGAGGGCTTCCCGTCCCGGTAGAGGGTGCAGGTCCCGTCGAGCTGGCCCCTGCGATAGAGGGCGCTGGCGACGGCGGCCCCCTCCGCGGTGAAGCTGTGGAAGGCGCCTTCCAGGAGCCCCGCGTGGAAGGAGGCCTTCACGCGGGGCTTGCCGTTCGGATGGAAGTCCGTGTAGTCGCCGTCCCGTCTTCCCTGCTCGTCGACATGAAAGCGGGCCTTGGGGCTGCCGTCGGGGAAGCTCTGGACCTCGTCCTTCCCTCCGGCCCCGGCGCAGGCGGAGGCCAGGAGGATGGCGGGCAGCAGGAGACGGGAACGGGTCCGCACGGCGGAAGGGATCATAGCAAAAGGCCCCAGGCCAGCTTGGCGCAGACCGCGAGCACCACGAGCGTCAGGACGGCCCGGATCGCGGGGGCGCCGCGCCGCACGGCCAGGGAGGCCCCCAACCAGGCCCCGGCGATCATGCAGGGGATCAGGGAGAGGCCCAGCCAGGGGAGGACGGATCCCCGCAGGGCGAAGACCGCGAGCGCCCCGAGGTTGGAGCCGAAGTTCAGGGGCTTGGCCGTGCCTGCCGCCGCCTCCAGCCTCAGGCCGGCCCCGACGGCCAGGAGGGCGATCAGGAAGGTCCCCGTGCCCGGGCCGAAGAAGCCGTCGTAGAAGCCCAGCCCCGCCGCGCCCAGCCAGACGGCGGGGGGAAAACCCTCCGAGGCCCTCGGCCGGGGCGGGCGGACCTGGCGCCAGAGCACGGCGGCCAGGGCGCCCAGCAGGAGGACGATGAGGACGGGATGCAGGAGGCGCGCGGGGATGGACAGGGCGCTGGAGGCCCCCAGGGCCCCACCCGCGAAGGAGAGCGCCGCGAGGGCGGCGCCGCGGCGGTGCACCAGCCCCGCACGGGCGTAGCGCACCGTAGCCGTGAGGGTGGCGTTGGCGGCCACCAGCTTGTTCGTCCCCAGGGCCAGGGCGGGGGGAAGGCCCGCGGCCAGGAAGGCCGGCAGGCTGAGCAGGCCTCCGCCCCCGGCCACGGCGTCCAGGAGCCCGGCGCCGAAACAGGCGAGGGCCAGCAGGATCCAGCCGTGCACATCCATCGGCATCAGCCTATCGGATGCCCTGTTGCCCGGCCACGCCCGTTTTGGCAGAATGCACGCCGCCATGGCCCACGAGATCGCCTACAGCGAGCTGGACTACTACGACCTGGGCGGTCTCCTGACCGA
>JAHFOU010000105.1 GCA_023261525.1 Planctomycetota bacterium
AGGTCCCGGTCGCGGCGGCCCAGGTAGAAGCAGGGGACATCCGCGGCGAAGCCCTCCGGGGTCCAGATCGGGGCCCCCAGCGGCCAGGCGGAGAAGTTGCGGTGGGTGGTCGGGCCGAAATCCGTATAGGCGGCCGTGAACACCCGGGAAGGGCCATGGTAGCGGCACCGGATCTCCACCCCCTTGCCCAGGAAGCCGGAGGGCTGGGCCAGCAGGGCCTGGAAGTCCGTCTTGGCGTACTCAGCAGGCGCCTCCAGGGTGGCCGGGGTGGGGCGGTCCAGCATCCACAGAATCGGGTCCGCGCAGCCGGCGGTGGAGAGGAGCAGGAGGACTGCCAGGAAACGGCGCATCGGCGGGGAGTATATCCCAGGATTGCCCCCCGGGGAGCCTCCGCGTAGGATTCCGCCCATGTGGCGCCATTTCCTCGGCACCCCTCATTTCGCCATCCTCGTGGTGGCCTGGCTGGCCGCCCTGATCCAAATGCCCCTGCTGATCCGCCTGGCCCACCGGATCGGGGCGGTGGACCGTCCCCGAGACTACAAGGCCCACGGCGGGCCCGTCCCCTTCCTCGGCGGCCTGGCCGTCTACGTGGCCTTCGCGCTGGGGATCCTGGTCTCCACGAGGGACTGGGACCTGAGGCCCTATTCCTCCTTCCTCCAGTTCGCCCTGGAAGGCGCCCCCCTGAGGCCCCTCTTCGGCATCGCGATCGGCGGCGCCTTCGTCCTCCTCCTGGGCCTCCTGGACGACTTCCGCCCCATCAACGCCATGCTCAAGCTCCTGATCCTCTTCCTGATCGCCCTCTTCCTGCGCCATTTCGACATCCGGGTGCGCCTCTTCCCCGAGCGCCTGGAGTGGGTGAACGTGCTGATCTCCCTGCTCTGGCTGTCCGGGGTGACGAGCGCCATGAACAGCCTGGACCACATGGACGGGAACTGCGCGGGCGCGGCCGCGGTCTGCTCGGCCTTCACCTTCGCCTTCGCCTGGAGCCGCGAGAACCCCCAGCCCTGGCTGTCCTACGCGGCCGCGGCCCTGCTGGGCTCCAGCCTGGGTTTCCTCCAGTTCAACTTCAAGCCGGCGCGCATCTTCCTGGGCAACAGCGGGGCCTTCCTGGTGGGCTTCCTCCTGGCGGCCATGACCATCCTGGGCGCCTGGGGGACCAAGGACGAGCCCATCAAGGCCATCCTCATCCCCCCCCTCCTGCTGGGCGTGCCCCTGTACGACATCACCCTGGCGACCCTCCTGCGCTGGAAGAACGGGACCGTGAAGACGCTCTATGAGGCGGTGGTCTACTGCGGACGGGACCACCTCTCCCACCGGCTGGTGGCCCTGGGGCTCTCCGAACGGGCGGCTGTGGTGGCCCAGTACGGGCTGGGATGCCTGTTCGGGATGGTGGCCCTGACCTCCCGTTACAGCCTCCAGGTCTTCCTCTACGGGGTGGGCTGCCTGACGGTCTTCCTGGTGGCCCTGGCGGTGGTGCTGGACCGCGCCCCCCTGCCGAGGGAGGAGCCGAAGGCCTAGGTTCCGACCTTCGGAATCGGCATCACCTTTTGACAGGCGGGGCATCGCACCCGCTGGACGCCCGGCCGCTCCGGGACCTTCAGGGTCCTCCCACAGGAACATGCCACCCTAAGGAAGACGGGAGCTGGCGCCTTGGCGGAGCCCTGCGGAAGGACAGGGGCATGCGCAGATACGGCGGGTTCCCTCGCGGATTTTGGCATCCACCCGAACACCTGGAGGAGGTTCTTCTCGTAAGGCTCGGGTTGCGCCCAACCGCGCCAGCACATTACCGCCGCAACGACCACCCCGAAGAAGAATCCCCCGAGGTGGGCGGCGTAGGCGATGCCTTCTTCCGAGGTGGATGCTCCCCAGATGTCAAAGCCGAGCCACAGGAGAATCATCCAGAAGCCGCTCACGGTGAACTCGCCGACGCGGACAAAAATGACGTAAAAGCAGGTGATGTCGTTCTGGGGAAAGAACACCAAATACATCCCGACAATCCCGTTGATCGCCCCGCTGGCACCGACCGCGGGGTTGCCATCGAAGATCAGGTGGGTGGCCGACGACAGGACCCCCAGCCCCAGAAAGAATACGGGATACAGGCGATTCCCGACCTTGGCGCAGATTGCGTTGCCGAAAGCCCAGAGGAAAACCATGTTTCCCAGGAGATGCAGAAGGTTCGTATGAAGGAACATGCAGCCGAGCATCCCCAAGGGGGACCAACCGGTCAGGACCATGTGCGCAAGAGCCGCCTCGGGAAGGGCTCCGCCCCACAGCAGGATGAAAACTAAGGAAATCAGCCCGATCAGGATCCAGTTAGCCAACGGCGACCGGGCCATCGGCACATCGACCTGATAAGGGAAAAGCAGGGAATCTACGCCTTCTCGAGATGGACCAACAGGCTCACGCCTCCCACCTCCACCGAGTGCCCCGGGGACATCAGCTGGTCGGCCACCGTCAGGCCCGTGCAGAGGGTCTCCGACTTCACCGTATCGCCCCAGGCGGAAAGCAGGCGGTCCAGGAGCTCCGGCCCCTTCTGGAAGGACAGGCGGATCCGGTCCTGCACCAGGAGCCCCGAGGTCTTGCGCAGTTCCTGGACGGCCCTGACCAGGTCCCGGGCCTGGCCTTCCAGCAGGAGGGCGTCCGTGAGCTGGGTATCCAGCGCCACCAGCACCCCCCCGCCCTCCTGGATGGCCCAGCCCTGGGGCTGGACCTGCTCGATGACATAGTCCTCGGGCGCCAGGGTCAGGCCCTCGACCTCGACCGTGCCCCCCTTGCGGGCCGCCTCCAGCATGGCCGGCGTGGCCTCGGCCAGGGCGGCCTTGACCGCCTGGATCCTCGGCCCGGCCTTGGGCCCCAAGGTCTTGAAGTTGGGTTTGAGCCTGAGGCCCACCAGGGAGGCCCCCGGCGGCAGGACGGACAGGGACTTCACGTTGAGCTCGTCCAGGACGTCCTTCTCGAAACGCTCCAGGCCCCGCTTCCAGGCCGGCTCGTCCAGCCTCACCTGGATCCTCGCCAGGGGCTGGCGCACCCTCAGCTTGGCCGCGGAGCGTGCCGCCCGGGCCAGCTCCACCACCTTCTGCACGACCTCCATGTCGGTGAGCAGTTCGGCGTCCAGGCGCAGGTCCGAGGGGGCCGGGAAGTCGCAGAGGTGGACGCTGGGCGGGGCCGAGGGGTCGACCGGGCGCACCAGGTCCTGGTACAGGGCCTCC
The DNA here is from genome assembly GCA_023261525.1 of Planctomycetota bacterium. Lineage (GTDB taxonomy): Bacteria > Planctomycetota > SBBH01 > JAHFOU01 > JAHFOU01 > JAHFOU01. The sequence continues at coordinate 3,210 of JAHFOU010000105.1, forward strand.
GCCGTGAAGGGCAGGATGGGGGCCATGACCTTGATCCCCACGGCCAGGGCCTCCCAGAGCGTCTGGTAGGCCCGGGCGGCGTCCCGGGAGTCCCCCCCCTTCCAGAAGCGGCGGCGGGAGCGGCGCACGTACCAGGTGGACAGCTCGTCCAGCCAGCGCTCGAACTGCCCGACCACGGAAGCCGCGTCGAAGGTCTGGTAGGCCGCGTCCGCGTCGCGCAGGAAGCGCTCGGTTCTTGCGGAGATCCAGCGGTCCAGGGGCGTGCGCCCCGCCACGTCGGCGGAAGCCTCCTCCGGACGGATCTCCGGGCGGTCCAGGGCCGCATAGGTGGAGAAGAAGGACGCCACGTTCCAGAGGGTCAGGAGCTTGCGCTTGGCCTCGCCCGCGGGGCCGTAGCCGAAGTTCAGGTTGGTGGTGACCGGATGGGCCGCGTAGAGCCAGCGCATCACGTCCGCCCCCATCTTCTCGGCCGCCTCGTCGAACCAGATGGCGTTGCCCTTGGACTTGTGCATGGGCTCGCCCTTCTCGTCGTGGACCTTCTCGTAGGTCAGCACGGCCTTGTAGGGCGAGCGGCCCTCCAGCGCGACGCCCATGAAGAGCACGGCGTAGAACCAGAGGCGGATCTGCTCGCGCATCTCGCAGACCATCTCGGCCGGGAACCACTTCTCCCAGTGCTTCCGGTCGCCGAGGTAGTCCAGGGTGGAGAAGGGGATGATGCCGGCGTCCAGCCAGCAGTCCCCCACCGCCTCGATCCGGGAGACGGGCTTCCTGCACTTGGGACAGCGGATCCTCACGGCGTCGATCCAGGGCCGGTGGAGCTCCTTCACCTCGTCCATCCCGGAGACGGCCAGCTTCGCCAGCTCGGCCCGGGATCCGGCCACGGTCAGGCGGCCGCAGGCGCAGGGGTAGAACGGCAGGGGAAGGCCCCAGAAGCGGCGGCGGGAGATGCACCAGTCCCCCATGTTGTTCAGCCAGTCCTCCATGCGCTTGCCGGCATGCTCGGGGGACCAACGGACCTTGCGGGCCTCGGCGATCATCTTGGGACGGATCCCGTCCGCCTTCAGGAACCACTCGTCGATGAGGCGGTAGACCAGCTCCGTGGCGCAGCGCCAGCACTTGGGATAGCGGTGGGTGTAGTCCTCGGCCCGGTACAGGAAACCCTTCTTCTCCAGGGCGGCGATCACGGCGGGCCCGGCCTGGAGGGCCGGCTTGCCGGACAGGGCCCCGTAACCGGTGAGGTAGATCCCGGACTCGTCGATGGGCACGAGCACGGCCAGCTTGGCGGTCTTGGACAGCTCGAAGTCCTCGGCCCCGCAGCCCGGGGCGATGTGGACCACGCCGGCGCCCTCGGCCTCCCCGACGTCCTTCCAGGCGACCACCTTGCGGGCCTTGACCTTCTTCTGGGCGGCCAGTTCCTCGAAGGGGCCCTTGTATTTCCGGCCGACGAGGGCCCGGCCCTTGACCTCGCCGACGACCTCGGCGCCCTTGTCCGGACGGACGGCGGCGCCTTTGGAAAGGTAGAAGATCCCCTTGGCGTCCTTCATCTTCAGGTAGGTCAGCTCCGGATGCACGGCCAGGGCGGTGTTGGCCGGAAGGGTCCAGGGCGTGGTGGTCCAGACGAGGATGGACTCCGGCTCGGCGCCCTTCTTCGCCTTCGCGCCCCCCTTGGGCAGGAGAGGCAGGCGCAGGGTGACCGCGCGGTGGGTGACCTCCTCGTAGGCGTCGATCAGCTCGTGCTGGGAGAGGGCCGTGCCGCAGCGCGGGCACCAGGGCATGGGCCTCAGCCCCCGGGTCAGCCAGCGCTTCCCATGGCAGGTCTTGAGGAAGTGCCAGATGTACTCGATGTTCGTGTCCGTCATCGTGTAGTACGAGTCCTCCCAGTCCATGAACTGGCCGAGGCGCTCGGACTGCGCGGTCTGGACGGCGGCGTACTTCTCCACCCGGGCCTTGCAGGCCTGGACGAACCTGTCCAGGCCGTAACTCAGGATGGCCGGCTTGGAGTTGAGGTTCAGCTCCTTCTCGACCTCCACCTCCACCCAGAGGCCCTGGCAGTCGAAGCCGTTCTGGAAGCGCTGGTCGAAACCCTTCATCGCCCGGTGGCGCTGGAAGAGGTCCTTGAGCGTGCGGCCCCAGGCGTGGTGGACCCCCATGGGGTTGTTGGCGGTGATGGGGCCGTCGTAGAAGGACCAGGGGTCCTTGCCGGCGTTGCGCTTCAGGTACTTGGGAAGGATGCCTTCCTTCCTCCAGAAGGCCAGGATGCGCCGCTCCAGGGCGGGGTAGTCCACGTCGGCGGAGATGGCGGTGAAGGCGGCGCTCATCGGCGGGAGTATAGCCTCTGGTAGGCCTCCTCGTGCTCGCGGGCCATGAGGGCCGCCCCGTACCGGTCGCGCACCCTCCGGGCCGCCGCCTCGCCCAGGCGGACGCGGAGCGCCGGATCCCCAGCCAGGCGCAGGATGGCCTCGGACAGGGCCAGGGGGTCCTGGGGCGGCACCAGCAGGCCGTTCTCGCCGTCCTGGATGATCTCCGCGATCCCGTCGACGGCCGTCCCGACCACCGCGCGGCCCAGGCCCATCGATTCCATCAGCGAGCGCGGAAGGCCCTCGAAACGGGAGGGACAGACCACGATGTCGCAGGCCTTCATGAGCGGCCGGGCATCCTCCAGGAACCCGATCGCCCGCCAGGAGTCCACCGTGAACAGCCCCCGCCCCAGCATGCGGTCGGCCGCCTCGATGGCCCCCGCGTCGGCCCCCACCAGGGTGAAGGAGGCGTCCACCCCGGCGCGGAGCACCCGGGCGGCCGCGTCGATGAACTCCGGGATGCCCTTCTTCTGGATCGCCGCGCCCCTCACCCGGGCGAAGAGGCCCACCCGGCAGGCCTGTGCGGGCACCTTGCCGGACGCCAGGAGCTCCCGGGCGGGGCTGACCCCCTCCAGGCGCCCCAGGTCCTGGCCGTTCGTGATCGCCACGACCCTGGCGGGATCCAGGCCGGCCTCCTCGACGGCATCCCGGGCCGTGGCCCTCGAGTTCGCCAGGACCAGGTCGGCCCGGCGCAGCATCCGGCAGTAGAGCCTGCCTTTCAGGGTGCGGACCCGGATGCCCTCCTGGTCCATGTTCAGGCGGTCGTGCAGGGTGGTCACCCAGGTCATGCCGTGCGTCAGTTCCTTCAGGAGGAAGGCCAGGCCGTCCTCCCAGCGGTTGTGGGTGTGGAGGATGTCGGCCCCGGTGGACTGTAGCAGGTGCTTCAGCCTCCATCCCGCCGCCAGGTCCGTCGCGCGGCGGATGCTCAGGGGATAAACGCCCAGGCCCAGGGCCCGGGTCTTGGCGAAGAGGGACGAGGCCTCCGGCGCGGCGAGCAGGGTCTCCACCTTCGCGCGGTCCTGGTGGGAGAACAGGGTCCTCAGGTGCTCCTCGTTGCCCCCATAGACCCCGGCGGCGGAGACGTGGAGGACCCGGATCGGGGGCATCTCAGGCGGCCGGCAGGGTGAGGGAGAAGGTGGTCCCCTTGCCCAGGACGCTGGAGACCGAGATCTCCCCCCCGTGGAGCTCCACCAGCTTCTTCACGATGGCCAGGCCCAGCCCCGTGCCCCGCTCCCCCGCGGTGGACTTGGTCCTCGTCTGGCTGAACTTCCGAAAGAGCTTGGGCAGATCCTCCGGGGCGATGCCCTGGCCGCTGTCCGCCACCTCCAGACGGAGGAAACGTCCCTCTCCGCGGAGGGAGAGCGTGACCTTGCCCCCGGGGTGGGTGAACTTGAGGGCGTTGGAGATGAGGTTGTTCAGGATCTCCGAGAGGCGCTCCCGGTCCACCAGGGCCTGGGGAAGTCCCGGCGCCGCCTCCAGGACCAGGCCGATGCCCTTGCGGTCGGCCAGGACGGCGTTGGCCTCCACGTACGAGGCGAGGAGGGCCTCCAGGCTCTCCGGCGCGCGCTTCAGCTCCACCTTGCCCGACTCGATCTTGGAGATGTCCAGGAGGTCGTTGATGAGGTGGAGCATGGAATCGGCGTGCTTCTGGATGACGGCCAGGGCGTTGGCCTGCTTGGGCGCCACGGGGCCCAGGAGCCCGTCGGCCATGGACTCGGCCCAGAGGCGGACCACCCCGAGGGGGTTCCTCAGGTCGTGGGCGGCCATGCCGAGGAACTCGTCCTTCAGGGCGTCCAGGGCCACCAGGCGCTCGTTGCGCTCGGCCAACTCGTCCTGGAGGCGCTTCACGCGCAGGCTGGCGCGCACCTTGGCCAGGAGCTCGGCCTGCTGGAAGGGCTT
>JAHFOU010000106.1 GCA_023261525.1 Planctomycetota bacterium
CTCCCGGATGGCGGCGGTGATCTCCTGCATCTTGGGCGTGCCCTTGTCGGCGCCCCGGACCTGGCCCATGAGCCACCAGGCGTACAGGAGCCCGGAGAAGGCCACTCCCAGCACCACGAGTAGGCCGTAGCGCTCGGCCTGGGAGAAGGCCGGATCGGTCCAGAAGGAGAAGTAGTGGAAGCCGTGCGCCCCGGAGGGAACGGCGGCGGGTCCCGCGCCAAGACAGGTCAGGCTGGTCGCCAGGACGGCCAGGAAGAGGAAGCTGAAGAAGGCGGGGGACTTGAAAAGGCGGCGCATCGCGTCTCCTTGAAGGGGTTTACAACGGCGCGGGATTCTAGGAAGGCCTCCCCGTTCAAGCAAGGGGGAAGCGGAGAAAAGGGGTCGGGACTAGATCCCGCCGCCGATCATCATGGCCGTCAGGAAGATCACGCCCAGGATGCCCGCGGCCCCGTACATCACGGTCCAGAAGGGGTGGGGCTCCTGATCGGCGCCGGAGGCATCGACCGCAGCGGGGGGCGGCGCGGTAGCCGCCAGGGCCTCGGCGTCCATCTGCTCGCGCTCCTGCTCGGGGGTGGGCCCGAAGCCGAGACAGCCCGGCATGGAGGCAAGGCCCAGGAGCAGGGCGAGGGCGACGGCAAACGTTCGGAGGCGATTCAGCACGGCTGGCGGAAAGAGTACTGAAAGGGGCTCCCCGGGTCCAGGAAATTGCGTCATGCGGAGGCCAGGCCCCTGCCCAGGTCGGCGATCAGGTCCTGGGGATCCTCCAGGCCCACCGAGATGCGCACGCCTCCGGAGAGCAGGCCGGCCTTGCGCTGCTCCTCGGGGGTGAGGGCGGCGTGGGTCATGGAGGCCGGGTGCTCGATCAGGGTCCTCACCTGCCCCAGGGAGACCGCCAGGGTGATGGTGTAGGCCTTGCGGGCAATGCCGTCCACCAGGCGCTCGGCGACCCGCCCCGCCCCGGCGGGGGTCCGGCCGGCCGTCTCGAAGTAGATCATGTGCCCCGGGGCGAAGGCGCCCGTGTAGTCCACCATCTGGCGCCGGGCCAGGGCCTGCCAGGGGTAGCTGGGCAGCCCGGGATAGGCGACGCGCCGGACCTTGGGGTGGCGCTCCAAGTACGCCGCGACGGCCAGGGCGGTCTCCTCCTGCCGCTTCAGGCGGGTGGCCAGGGTGGGCAGGCCGTAGACGAGGATGGGCCAGGCCGCGCGGGGGGAGAGGACGGCCCCGAAATCCTTTCGGTACAGGAAGAGGACGCTCTCGAACTCCCGCCGCGTCATCACCGCGCCGCCCATGTCGGTGCCGAAGCCGGCGATGTCCTTGGTCAGGCTCTCGACGGCGAAATCGGCGCCCAGGGCCAGGGGGCGCTGGGCGAAGGGGGTGGCGAAGGTGTTGTCCACGCTGAGCAGGACGGGCCGGCGGCGCCGGCGGTTGGCCCGCTTCAGGATGGCGGCGATGCCGGCGATGTCCAGGCACTCCAGCGTCGGGTTGGTGGGGGACTCCAGATGGACCACCCGGGTCTTCGGGGTGAGGAGACGCTCCAGGCGGTCCAGCCGGGAGAGGTCGGCATAGCGGCCCCGCATCCGGTACTTGGGGAACCAGTGGTCGAACAGGGAGACCGTGCATCCGTAGAGGGTCTGGTGGGCCAGGACCTCATCCCCGGAATCCATGACGGCCCCGAAGACGGCGGAGATGGCGCCCATCCCGCTGGCGAAGGCGACGGCCACGTCGGCCCCGTGGGCATAGGCCAGGCGCTCCTCCAGCATGCCCCGGGTGGGCTCGTCCAGGCGGTCGTAGAGGTAGATGGGGGCCCGCTTGAAATGGCTGGCGGTGGGACTGACGAAATCCACGAATCCCTTGGCGCCCCGGTGCTCGCTCTCCAATCGGTAGGCGACGGAGGCGGACATGGGGGGGACCACGTGGTGGGAATAGTCCCACTTGGGGGAGTTGGGCTTGCCGTGGACGAGGACGGTCTCCAGCCCGTAGCGGTGGCGGGCGATGCGTCGGGTGGCGCGTCGGGGAGAGGGCATCGCGGTCAGGATACCATCCTTTCCGCTGGCGTTCCTCCCCCTCGCCGGGATAATGACTGGCGCAGGGAACCCCGTGGAAATCGGGGGCGGGCCCGCCGCTGTAACCGGGGACGAACGGCCGAAAGGATCCCACTGGCTGCCGACGCGGCTGGGAAGGGGAGGGCCGCGAGGACGATCCGGAAGCCAGAAGACCTGCAGAAGGATCGAGGCATGCGCGACATCGTCCTGGTCACAGGGGGCGCCCGTTCCGGCAAGTCCCGCCTCGCCGAGGCCTGGGCGGCCGCCTCGCCCGCTCCCGTCCGCTACATCGCCACCTGGCGCCGGGACCCCTCCGACGCCGAGATGGAGGAGCGCATCGCGACCCACCGCGCCCGCAGGCCCGTCGGCTGGGAGACCCTGGAGGCCCCGGACGACCTTCCCGGGGCCCTGGCCTCGGCGCCTCCCGGGGGCACGGTGCTGGTGGATTGCCTGACCCTCTGGGTGTCCGGCCTGGTCGGCCACGGCGGGGCAGGCGCGATGGACCGGGTCTCCCGGGAGACGGCCCGCCTGGCCGCGGCCCTGAACCGCGAGGGTCGGACCCTGCTCGTGACCAACGAGGTCGGGATGGGCGTGGTGCCCGCCACCCCGCTGGGCCGCCTCTTCCGCGATGCCTCCGGCCTGGCCAACACCGCGGTGGCCGCCGTGGCCGACCGGGTCGTCCTCTGCGTCTCGGGTTTGCCGCTCTTCCTCAAAGGAAAGGACTCCCGCCCATGACCATCCCGCCGCTGGACGCCGACGCCATGCGCCAGGCCCAGGCCCGCATCGACATCCTGACCATGCCCCGGGGGGCCCTGGGCCGCCTCCTGCCCCTGGCGGTCCAGCTGGCCGGGATCCGCCGCACGGCCCGCCCCTCCGTCTCCCGCAAGGTCATCCTGACCCTGGCCGCGGACCACGGGGTGGCCGCCGAGGGCGTCAGCGCCTACCCCCAGGAGGTCACCGCCCAGATGGTGGCCAACATCGCCGCAGGAGGGGCGGGGGTCAGCGTCCTGGCCCGCCAGGCGGGGGCCCGGGTCGTCGTCGCCGACCTGGGCGTGGCCCGGCCGCTTCCCGTGCCCTATGTCCCGGGGAAGCTTCTGGACCTGAAGGTCGGCCCCGGCACCGCCAACCTGGCCAAGGGCCCTGCGATGACTCCGGAGGAGGCCCGCCGGGCCGTGGCCCAGGGGAGGAAGGCCGCCGAGGACCTGATCTCCGGAAAGGAAGGCTGTGACTGCCTGGGCCTGGGCGAGATGGGCATCGCCAACACCACCTCGGCCTCGGCCATCACGGCCGTCCTGACCGGACGCAAGCCCTCCGAGGTGACCGGGCGCGGCACGGGCGTGGGGGACCAAGCCCTGGCCGCCAAGGTCACCCTGCTGGAGAAAGCCCTGGCCAAGCACCGCCCCGATCCTCGGGACGCCTACGACGTCCTGTCCAAGGTCGGGGGATTCGAGATCGGGGGCATCGCCGGAGCCTGCCTGGCCGCGGCGGGCCTGGGCGTCCCGGTGGTGATCGACGGCTTCATCTGCACGGCAGGGGCGGCCCTGGCCTGCCGGATCGAGCCCGGGGTCCAGCCCTACCTGATCGCCTCCCACCGCTCCGTCGAGCCGGGTCATCGGGCCCTGCTGGACCTGCTGGGACTCCAGCCCCTGCTGGACCTGGACCTGAGGCTGGGCGAGGGGACGGGGGCCGCCCTGGCCTTCCCCCTGCTGGAATCCGCCTGCCGCATCCTGGTCGAGATGGCCACCTTCGAAGGGGCCGGGGTCTCGGACGCCGCGAAGAAGGAAGCCCTGGCCGAGGGCTACCGTCCGGCATGAAATCCCTGAGGCTGGCCCTCCAGTTCCTGACCCTCCTGCCTTTCCGGGTTTCGGGGGAGGTGGGCGCCGTCGATCTCCGCTCCGCCCTGGCCTGGTTCCCCGCCGCCGGCCTGATGATCGGCGGCATCCTGGCGGCCCTGGCCCAGGTCGGGCTCCAGGGGCGCCTGGGGTGCCTGGGGCTGGTCGTCCTCGGGGTCCTTCTCACGGGATGCCTCCACCTGGACGGCCTGGCCGACCTCGCCGACGCCTGTTGCGCCAGGAAGGACCGCGAAGGCCGCCTGGCCGTGATGAAGGATCCCCGCGTCGGAGCCGCCGGGGCCGCAGCCATCGCCCTGGCCCTCCTCCTGCGCTGGGAACTCACGGCCTCCCTCTCCGGGAAACCCCTGGTGAGGGCCCTCCTGGCCGCGCCGGTGCTGGGGCGTTCCGCCATGGTCCTGGTCCTGGGCTTCCTGCCGCCGGCCCGCCCGGACGGCCTGGCCCGCTCCTGGGGCCCTCCCTCCTCCTTCGCCATCGTACTGTCGCTGGCGGCGGTCCTCCTCCTGCCGGGCTTCCTGATCGGCTGGCCCCTGGGCCTGGGGGTCTCGGGCCTCTCCCTCCTGGCCCTGGCCCTGGTCTCGGCCGCGGCGTTCCGTTGCGTGGGCGGGGTGACCGGGGACGTCTGCGGGGCCGCGGGGGAGCTGGCGGAGCTGGGGGCCCTCCTGGGCTTCGCCGTCTGGGGCAGTGTCCTCGCATGAAGCCCATCCCACACGGGGGGGACGTGGACGCCGCCGCCCAGGCCTACGGCCTGGATCCGTCCTCCCTCCTGGACTTCTCCACCAGCGTCAGCCCGCTACCCCTTCCGGAGCCGGTCCACGCCGCGATCCAGGCCTCCCTGCGCAGTCTGGACCGCTACCCCGATCCCCAGTCCCGCCTCCTGCGCAAGGCCCTGGCCCGGCGCCACGGCCGCCATGAGGACGAGGTCCTGGTGACGAACGGGGCGACCGAGGCCCTCTCCCTGGCCCTGAGGAGCGCGCGGCCGCTGAGGGTGGGCATTCTCGGCCCCTGCTACCGGGATGTGGAGAGGGCCGCGGCCCAGACGGGGGCGGCCGTGGACTTCTTCCTGGCCCGGGAGGACCGGGGCTTCGTCCCGGACTGGGAGGCCGTGGGGCGCTGGATCCCGGGGCATGACCTGGTGGCCCTGGGTTCGCCCTGCAACCCCACCGGCCTGGCCGTGGCGCCCCAGATCCTGCCCGTGCTGGCCCTCTCCTGGCCCAGGACCCTCTTCCTGGTCGACGAGGCCTTCGCCGACTTCCCCGTGAGCGCCTCCCTGACCGCCAAGGGAGCGGCCCCGAGCAACGTCCTGGTCCTGCGTTCCATGACCAAGTTCTGGCCCCTGGCCGGCCTGAGGCTGGGCTATGCGGTGGGGGACCGCCTCCGCATCCGCGGCCTCCAGTCCTGCGCCGAGCCCTGGTCCGTGAACGCCCCGGCCCAGGCGGCGGGCCTGGCCTGCCTGGCCGAGGAGGGGTACGCGCAGGCGCTGAGGGCCCTGGTGGCGGAGGAGAGGGACTTCCTCACCCAGGGTCTCAAGAACGCCGGAATCACCGTCTATCCCTCCCAGGCCAACTTCCTCCTGCTGAGGGTCCGGGAGGCCGGCCTGCACAAGCGCCTGGCCCTGCGGGGCATCCTCGTGCGGGACGCCTCGGACATCCCCGGTCTGGGGGTGGGCTTCTTCCGCATCGCCGTCCGGACCCGTGCGGACAACATCCGTCTCCTGGAGGCCTTCGCGCATGCAGCCCGGACCGCGTAACCTCCTGCTCGTCCTGGGTACGGCGGCCGCCGCCTTCGGGGGCTGGCGGCATTTCCATCCTCCCCTGCCCCCTGTCGCGCCGGAACCTGTCCCTCCACCCAAGGCGTACGCGGAGCTGATCCGCCGCGGGCCCTACACGGTGGCCAGGGTCCTGGACGGGGACACGGTGAAGCTGGACAACGGGGAGACCGTCCGCCTGATCGGGGTGGACGCGCCGGAGATCCATCATCCCGAGCTTCCGGTCCAGCGCTTCGGACAGGAGGCCGCCGATTTCATGAAGCGCCTCTTGGACGGCTTCGAGGTCACCCTGGAGCTGGAGCCCGAGGACCCCGTCGACAAGTACGGACGCACCCTGGCCTATGTCTGGAAGGGCAAGGTCCTGGCCAACGAGGAGATCCTCCGCCGGGGCTACGCCTATGCCTACACCCGCTTCGAGTTCCGCCGCCGCGACGAGTTCCTGGCCCTGGAGCGGGAGGCCCGCCAGGCCCAGTACGGGCTCTGGCACCTCGCCCTGCGCGACGGCCGCATCGCCAACCTGGTCACCCGGTATGACCGCCTCAACCTGGAAGGGCGCAAACGCTTCGACGAGGCCCTGGACGGCCTCGTGGAGCAGTTCCCGGCGGACGAAGGCGGCAAGGCCGTCTCCGCCAAGCCGCCGCCCCCGCCTCCCCAGCGTCCGAGCGGGGTGATCGATTTCCGGGAGGCCTCCAAGCATGTCGGGAAACGGGTGACGGTCGAAGGGAGGATCATGGCCGCCCGGAATACCGGCAAGGTCTGCTTCCTCAATTTCCATACAGACTACAAGCGCTACCTGACGGCAGTCATCCTGGGTCGGACCTTGGCACGATTCCCGGAGGACCCGGCCAAGACGTACAAGGGGAAGCTGGTGCGGGTGACCGGGGAAGTGCATGAGAAGGACGGGAGGCTGGAGATCGTGGTCGAGGAGACCGGGCAGATCCAGGTGGTGGAATGAAGCCTCGCGCCCTCATGGTCCAGGGCTGCTCCTCCCACGCCGGGAAATCCCTCCTGGCCGCGGCCCTCTGCCGCCTGTACGCCCGCAAGGGCCTGAAGGTCGCCCCCTTCAAATCCCAGAACATGAGCAACAACGCCGCCGTCTGCCCGGACGGCGCCGAGATCGGTCGCGCCCAGGCCCTCCAGGCCCAGGCCGCCGGGGTCGAGCCCAGCGCCGACATGAACCCCGTCCTCCTCAAGCCCTCGGGCAAGGCCGGATGCCAGGTCGTCCTCCTGGGAAACGCCATCGGGTACCGCAAGGCCCTGGCCTACCAGGGCATGAAGGCCAGCCTCTGGCCCCAGGTCACCCGGGCCCTGGCACGCCTCCAGGACCGGTACGACCTAATCGTCGTCGAGGGCGCCGGGGGAGCCGCCGAGATCAACCTCCGCGATCAGGAGATCGTGAACATGAAGGTGGCCCGCCACCTCGGTTGTCCTGTCGTCCTGGTGGCCGACATCGATCGGGGGGGGGCCTTCGCCTCCGTGGCCGGTACGCTCTCCCTGCTGAGGCCCGCCGAGAGGAAGCTGATCTGCGGCTGGGTCTTCAACAAGTTCCGCGGCGACGCCCGCCTGCTGGACCCTGGGATCCGGGAGATCGAACGCCTCACGAAGAAGCCCTGCCTGGGGGTCATTCCCTTCCTGGAGCATGGCCTGGATGAGGAGGACTCCCTGGGCCTGGAGGGCCGCGAGGAGAAGGGCTCGGGTCCCGTGGTGGCCGTGCTCAGGCTTCCCCGGATCTCCAACTGGAC
>JAHFOU010000107.1 GCA_023261525.1 Planctomycetota bacterium
GCGTTGATGCCGCCGTAGATCTCGCTGGAGGGGAAGATGAAGCCCCGGCGCTTGCAGAGGGAGGCCAGGGAGGCCATCAGGTCGGGGGCTTTGGCGGGCTTCGGATCGCTCATGGCCGCTGGATTCTAACGGTTTCCCCCTCGGCGGCCAGACCGAAGCCGAGGGCCCTCAGTTCCGCCCGCTCGGGGCCGTCCTCCAGCAGGGGGTTGGAGTGGTTGAGGTGGAGGAAGCGGACCTTGGCCGCATGGTCCTTGAGGATCTCCATGGCCTCCTTCACGGGGGGGTGGCCCAGGGACTTCTGGTCCCGGCCCTTGAGCTCCCCGTCGGCCCAGAAGGTCCCGTCCAGGAAGGCGAGGTCCGCGGCGGCGATCTCCTCCATCATCCGGGGCGTATAGGCGTCGAAGTCGGGGATGAAGAGGACCCGGCGCCCGCCGGATTCCAGGCGCCAGCCGACCGTGTCCGCGTCCTCGTTGCGGTGGGGGACCTGGAAGGACGTCGCCTTCAGGCCGGGCATTTCCAGTCCAGCCTCCTTGAGGACGATCTCCCCGCGGTCCAGGAGGTGGCGGAAGGGCTTGTTGGCCTGGAGGAATGCGCCCATGGCGTCCGTGCAGTGGACCGGGAGGGCCTTGGCCGAGAGGGCCTCCCTCCCCAGGAAGGCCAGGCCCAGGTAGTGCCCGAGGTGGGCATGGGTCAGGAGGATGGCGGCGGGCACGGCCGAGCCGGTGCGGGCCTTCAGGAGGGCGGACTGGCGGGGGAAATCCGGCGTGCAGTCCAGGAGGACGGCCGGGGCGCCCTCGGCGGCCTGGACGGCCAGGCAGGAGGCCATCCGGGCCAGGGCTGGATCCGTCCGGGCGGCCCCGCAACGCCGGCAGTCGCACCCGGGATGGGGGACTCCCCCGTCCTGGGCCGTTCCCAAGAGGTGGACTTGCATGCCGGAAGTATAGTCCTGGGCCCCGTTTGCCGATATCCTGAGAGCCATGATGCGTCTGCTTGTCGTCGCTGTCCTTCTGCCTGGTCTGGTCGATGCCGCTGTGGGCGCGCCCTCGGCCCTGGTGGTGGATGCCCAGACCGGCCGTGCCGTCTTCGCCCGGGGCGCCGATGCCCCCCGGCCCCCGGCCAGCACCACCAAGCTCATGACGGCCCTGCTGGCCTGCGAGCGCCTGGCCCCCGATGCCCTCCTGACCGTCTCGGCCCGGGCGGCCTCCATGCCCCGCACCAAGGCCGACCTCCGCGCCGGGCGCCGCTACCGTGTGAGGGACCTGGTCCAGGCCCTGCTCGTGGGCTCCTCGAACGACGCCGCCGTGGTCCTGGCCGAGGGGGTCGCCGGGTCCGAGGCCCGCTTTGCGGAGCTCATGACCCGCCGGGCCCGGGAGCTGGGCTGCCGCAACACCCGCTTCCTGAACGCCAGCGGGCTGAATGCCCGGGGTCAGGTCTCCACCTGCCGGGACCTGCTCGCCATCCTGGCCGCCGCCCGCCGCCATGAGCTGGTGGAGGGCGCGCTCCAGGATCCCTCCTTCACCCTGGTGCATGCGGACGGGGGGCGCACCGTCATGGACAACCACAACAAGCTCCTGGGGGACTATGCCGCCGCCCCGGTGGGCAAGACGGGGTACACCCGCGCGGCCCGGCACTGCTTTGCCGGCCTCTTCCGCAAGGAGGGCAGGACCTATTACGTCTCCTGCATGGGAAGCTCCCGCTTCTGGCCGGATCTGAGGGCTTTGACCGAGATCCCCTAGTTCGTCAGTCAGCGTAACTCCTTGTAAATAATTTAGTTACGGCTCAGCATCTTGCTGAACGTCAGGCCCTGCTCTATACTGGGGGCATCGCCGTGATGGACATCTTTGAGGAAATCGTGCGTTTGAGGGAACGGGGTGTGAGAGCCTCCTTGGCCACGGTGGTTCAGGCCCAGGGTTCCACCCCGGGCTCCATCCAGTCCCGCATGCTGGTGCCTGAGGAGGGGCCCGTCCTGGGCACCGTCGGGGGGGGATGCCTGGACGCCGAGGTCCTGGCCTTGGCCCGCAAGACCCTGGCCGACGAGGAATGCCGGACCTTCACCTATGACCTGAGCGGGCCCGAGGCCGAGGAGAGCGGGCTGGCCTGCGGGGGCCGGGTCACGGTCTTCGTCGAGCCCATCACCCTGCCCAGGGCCGTCGTTTTCGGGGCCGGCCACGTGGGCCAGATGCTCTGCCGGGCCGCCGCCCTGGCCGGGTTCCGCGTCACCGTGATCGACGACCGGGAGAGCTTCGCCAACCGCCACCGCTTCCCCGAGGCCTCCGAGATCCTGGTCCGCCCTCTTTCGGGCCCTTTTGAGGATCTGGGCGTCAACGCCTCCACCCACCTGCTCCTGGTGACCCGGGGGCACAAGCATGACCGGGACATCCTGGCCTGGGCGGCCGTCCAGCCGGCAGGCTACGTCGGCATGATCGGGTCGGGGGCCAAGCGCAAGGCCCTCTTCGAGGCCCTCGGCGCCGAAGGGGTTCCGGCGGAGGCTCTGGCGAGGGTCAGGACGCCCATGGGGCTGGATGTCGGGGCGAGGACCCCGGGGGAGATCGCGGTGGCCATCGTCGCGGAGATGATCGCCGTGCGCCGCCGTGCCCCCCTGCAGGAACGCGTGTTCGCGGTGAACCGGAAGGCGGAAGAGGCTCGAACGGCGGGAGGAGGAACGCGATGATTACGAAGGGACACATCCGTGTGAGAGGGCCGGGCCGATCCCCGGGCAAGAGCCTGCTGGCCCGCAGCGAGGAGCAGGAGACGGCCGCACCGGGTTGGGACCCTTCGGCCGTGACCTGCCAGGGGTGCAAGTATCCCAACCAGGTCAGCCATGCCTTCTTCATCCTGGGGGTCAAGCAACTCTATTGCCGCCGTTGCGGGCACATGATCGACCGCGAAGGCCGCGAGGTCTCCCCGGCCTAGTGCCGCCGGACCCGGGCTCGGACGCGCGGGCCGTCTTCCAGGCCGCCCTCCAGGCGGTCGAGCCCGGTCGTCTCGTCCGGGAGGCCTTGGCCTTCGAGGGCGGCGGGATCTTCTGCGGCGGGCGCCGTTTCCCCCTGGCCTCCTCCTCCCGCATCGTGGTCGTGGGCGCGGGCAAGGCCGCGGCCTCCATGGCCTCGGCGGTGGAGGGCATCCTCGGGGGACGCATCTCCGGCGGGCTCATCCTGCCGGTGGAAGGCACCGAGAAGCCCCTGACCCGCCTGGACAGCCTGTCCTGCGCCCATCCCGTCCCGGATGCCCGCTCGGCCCAGGGGACCCGGAGCCTTCTGGCCGCCGTCTCCGGCCTCAGCCCGGACGACCTGGTCATCGCCTGCTGGTCCGGCGGGGGATCGTCCTGCCTGGGCCTTCCGGTGGAGGGGATCTCCCCGGAGGATCTGGCCGTCGCCACCCGTCTCCTCCTGGCCAACCACTTCCAGATCCACCAGCTCAACCAGGTCCGCCGCGTCTGCCTTCAGGCGGGGGACGGCGGTGTGGCGCGCGCGGCGGCCCCGGCCAGGATCCTGGCCCTGGTGCTCTGCGACGCGGAGATGGCGGATGTGGCCTCGGGTCCGACGATGCCGGGCGCCTTCGGCCTGGACGGCGTGATCGCGGGGCTCAGGAACTGGAGGGTCTGGGAGAAGCTCCCGGAGGGGATCCGCGTGCGGCTCGCCGCCCTGGAAGGCAAGGATCACCGGAAGTCCCTGGATCCCGCCGCCCGCCAGCGCGTGTACCACGTCTCCGTCGGGGACGGGCTGGCGGCGGCCGAGGCCGCGCTCCACGAGCTCCGTCAGCGGGGTTATGCGGCGACCCTGGCCGATCAGCCCCTGCAGTGGGAGGCCCGGATGGCCGGCGTCGCGCTGGGCCGCCAGCTGAAGGCGATGGGGAAGGGGCCCCAGGCCCTGGTGGCCCTGGGCGAGACGACGGTGGCGGTGAAGGGCTCCGGGCGGGGCGGGCGCAACCAGGAGCTGGCCCTGGCGGCGGCCCTGGAGCTGGCGGGGGAGGAGGGCGTCGCGTTCCTGGCCGCCGGGACGGACGGGGTGGACGGGAGCTCGGACGCGGCGGGGGCGGTGGTGACGGGGCAGACCTGCGCCCGCAAGCCCGACGCCGACGCCGCGAAGGGGGCCTTGGAGGCCAACGACAGCCACGCCTTCTTCCTGGAGCGGCCCGAGCGCCTGGTCACCGGGCCGACGGGGACCAACGTGGCCGACCTGGTGGTGGCGATCAGGCGCTGAAGCGCTTGCCCAGGTCCTCGGCCGCGTCCTCCACGGACAGGGGCTGGCCCGAGGTGCGGGTCTTCAGGTGCTTGATCACGACCTTCCCGTCCGCCTCCAGGAGGGCGGCGAAAGGGATGCCCAGGACCTCGTCGGCCGTCTTGAGCTGGGCTACGAGCTTGCCCGGCTCGGGCTGGACGACCACGTTGAGGCCCTTGGCCCTCAGGGCGGCGCCCAGCGCGAAGGCCCTCTCCTGCAGGGCGGCTTCCGTCAGCGGCACGAAGACCTGGGGGCTTCCGCCGGCGGCCAGGGGGACGTTCTTCTCCTTCAGGACCAGCAGGAGCCGCTCAAATCCGATGGAAAAGCCCACGGCCGGGACCGGCGTCCCCAGGAAGCGCCCGATCAGGCCGTCGTACCGCCCGCCCCCGGCCATGGCGCCGGAGAACTCCGCCATGCGGACCTCGAAGATGGGGCCGGTGTAGTAGCCCTGGCCGCGGACCAGATGGGGATCGAAGACCACCTTGGCCTGGCCCTCGGTGAGTTTTTGGATGGAAGCCATCGCGGCGGCGGCCTCGGGATGGAGCTTGGCCAGGTCCCCGGGAGCCTGGAGGGCGGCGAGCAGGGCGGCGCTCTGGGCCTCCGGGATGCCCCGCTCCGCCAGTTCCTTGCGGACGCCCTCCTCCTGGATCTTGTCCAGCTTGTCGAGGGCGATGAGGGCGGTCGGGTGCTTTTCGTCCGGGATGCCGGCCTGGTTCAGGAAGGCGGTCAGGAGGCGCCGGTCGTTCAGATGGACGCGGAAGCCCTCGCCGAGCAGGGTGCGGAAGACCTCGGCCGTGGCCAGGATGACTTCGGCCTCCAGGGCCGGGGAGGCGGAGCCCACCACGTCCACGTCGCACTGCATGAACTCCCGGAAGCGGCCCTTCTGGGGGCGGTCGGCCCGCCAGACCGGGCCGATGTGCTGGCAGCGGAAGATGGGCGGGAGCTTGGCCCGGTTGGCGGCGTAGAAGCGGGCCAGGGGGAGGGTGAGGTCGAAGCGCAACGCGAGATCGGAGAGGCCCTCGCCGGCGCCCTTGGCCTCCTCCAGCTTCTCCCCGCGCTTCAGGACCTCGAACATCAGCTTCTCGTTCTCGGGGTCGCTGCCGCGGAGGACCTCGACCTTCTCCAGGGCAGGCGTCTCGATCGGGGCATAGCCGTACTTCGCGTAGATGCCCCGGATCCGGTCCGCCAGCGCCAGGCGCTCCCGGTAGTCCTCCGGGAGGTGGTCGCGCATGCCATTCGGAGGCTGGGGGGGCTGGACGGCCATGGGGCGGGATCATAGCCTGAGCGCCAAACGTGGGCTATACTTCGGGGGCCATGTCCACCTTCTCCGGCCTCAACGCCTCGGCCTCCGCCCTCCAGAGCGTCCTGGTCCGCCAGGACATCACGTCCAACAACGTCGCCAACGCCCTGACCGCCGGCTTCAAGCGCTCCCGGGCCCTGAACGCCGAGCGCGCCGGCGGCGGCACCGACATCGCCGAGATCTCCCGGGACTATTCCCAGGGGCCGATGGAGGTCGCCACCAACGCCTTCGACCTGGGCATCCAGGGCGAGGGCTTCTTCAAGGTCCAGACGCCCAACGGGGTGGGCTATGTCCGCGCGGGCCTCTTCGGCCTGGACAAGAACCGCGAGCTGGTCACCCCCCAGGGCTTCAAGCTCTCGCCCTCCGTCCAGATCCCGGCCGACGCCACCGGCTTCGCCGTCGGCAAGGACGGCCGCGTGATGGCCTTCCGTCCGGGCGGGGTCCAGGAGGAGGTCGGGCAGATCACCCTCTCGCGCTTCCCCAGCCCAGGAGGGCTCCTCCAGGCCGGCGGCGGGGTGCTCGCGCCCTTCCCCTCCGCCGGGATCCCGCGGGACGGGATTCCCGGGACCCCGGGTTTCGGGGAGCTGGGGACGGGGATGCTGGAATCCTCCAACGTGGACCTGGGCCAGGAGATGGTGGACGGGATCGTGAACCTGCGCGCCTTCCAGGTGAACGCCCGCATGATCCGCGCCCAGGACCAGATGCTGGGGACCCTGCTCGACATCCGCCGCTAGGCTTCCTAGAATCCCATGCGGTTCGATGCTGGCGTAGCTCAGCGGCAGAGCAGCCGCCTTGTAAGCGGCAGGTCGTTGGTTCGATCCCAACCGCCAGCTTTCTTTCCGGAGGGGCGGGGCAGGAAGGAGCGTTCCGAACCGTGAGAAAGGCCCTTCTGCTTGCGCTCCTGGGAGGAGTTGCCCTCCTGACCTGCTGGCTTCAGGCCCGGCACCCTGCGGTACCGGAAAGCCCCTTGCCCGCACCGAAGGCGCCAGCCTCTTCTCCTTCCTCTTCCAGGCAGGTCGCCCTGCCTGGCGTGAAGGATGTTCCGGCTGCGCCGCTTCCTCCCGCCCTTCCTGCGGCGAATCCCCTTGCGGTCTCCCCTGCGCCCATTTCCGATCCGTCCCCGGACGAGGTCGCGGCCGGGATCTGGGAGGCCTGGCTCAAGGGAGAGGGGGCCGGCTCCTTCGATCCGATGCGCCACGGTGAGATACTGACCCTGCTGAAGCCGGAGATGGCCTCCTTCTTCCTGCGGAAGCTCCGTCAGGCGCAGACGGAGGAGGAACGCCGGGCTGCCGTCTTTCTGACCCTCCAGGCCGGAGGACCGGATGCGGAGGGGATGGTCCTGGAGCTCCTGACCGGCGCCTCCCTGGCTCCGGAGCGTCAGACCCTGGTCGGAACCCTGGCCTCTCTCCCGCTGGGTGGGGGGAGGGTGCCGGTGGGGGAGGCGCTCTACCAGGCGGCGGATCGGGCGACCCTGGCGTCGTCTCCGGAGGAGAGGATGGCCGCGGCCAGCATCCTGACCGCGCGGGAGACGGACCGGACCCGCACCCTCCTGACGGGGATGGCGGGCACCGATGCCGAACCCCGGGTGAAGGCCTGGGCGCTCCAGAGGCTGGCTCAGGTGGGGGATGCCGCCACGCTGGAATACCTGCGTGCCTATCCGAAGCTGGAGGTCGGCTCGGACCTGGCCCAGGCCCTGGACCTGGCGATTGCGCAGCTGAAGGGACGGCTGGGCCTGCCGCCCACGCCGAAGGACTGATCCCATGCCCCGCACCCTCCCCAAGGTCACGGACTACGCCGACTACCGGCGCTTCCTGCAGGACCACTACGACTTCCGCAAGCGCCAGGACCCTGCGTTCTCCTACGGTGCCTTCGCCAAGC
>JAHFOU010000001.1:0-10681 GCA_023261525.1 Planctomycetota bacterium
AGTCCTCCCTCGCCTTCGACACCATCTATGCCGAGGGCCAGCGCCGCTACGTGGAGAGCCTCTCCGCCTACGCCCGCCAGTTCCTCGAGCAGATGCAGAAGCCGGACGTGGATTCCCTCACCGGCCTGCCCCCCACCATCGCCATCCAGCAGCGGGCCGGCTCCTCCAACCCCCGCTCCACCGTCGCCACCACCACCGAGATCTACGACTACCTGCGCGTGCTCTACGCCCGCGCCGGCATCCCCCACTGCCCCTCCTGCAGCCGCGAGATCCGCCGCCAGAGCCCCCAGTCCATCGCCCACCAGGTCCTGGTCTCCTGCGCGGGGTCCCGGGTCCTGGTCCTGGCCCCCATCGTCCGGGGGCGCAAGGGCGAGCACCGCGAGATCTTCCGCGGCATCGTGGCCCAGGGCTACGTGCGCGCCCGGGTGGACGGCAAGGTGCTGGAGCTGGGACAGGCCCCGGCCGTCCTGGACAAGCGCAAGGCCCACACCATCGAGGCCGTGGTGGACCGCCTGGAGGTCTCGGACGCGGTGCGCTCCCGCCTCCACGAGTCCATCGAGGGGGCCCTGAGGCTGGGCGAGGGCCTGGTGGTGATCGCCCGGGAGGCGCCCAAGGCGAAGGGCGAGGCCTGGGAGGACACGGTCTTCTCCGAAAAATTGGGATGTCCCGACTGCGGGACCTCCCTCGAGGAGATGGAACCCCGCATCTTCTCCTTCAATTCCCCCTACGGCGCCTGCGAGACCTGCAACGGCCTGGGCACCAAGCTGGAATTCGACGAGGACCTGGTGATCCGCAATCCCGAGCTGTCCATCTCGCGCGGAGCCGTGGCCGCCTGGCGCGGGGGCGGCCGCCGCATGACCATCCACTACAACCACCTGCTCAAGGGCTTCTGCGAGGACCGCCGGATCGATCCGGAGACCCCGCTCAAACGGTGGAAGCCGGCGGACCGCAAGGCCCTCCTGCGCGGGGATTCGGATTTCGAGGGCGTCATCCCCAACCTGACCCGGCGCTTCACCCATACGGAGAGCGAGTTCGTGAAGCACCGGCTCGGGAGCTTCCTGAGCGAGAGGCCCTGCCCCGCCTGCAAGGGGGCCCGCCTCAAGCCCGGCTCCCTGGCCGTGACGGTGGGGGGCAGGAGCATCCGCGAGGTCTGCGCGCTGTCCGTGGACGCCGCGCTGGCCTTCTTCCGGGACCTGGGCGTGACCGGGGAGGCCGAGCGGGTGGCCCGGCCCGTGCTCAAGGAGGTCCTGGCCCGCCTGGGCTTCCTGGCCGACGTGGGCCTGGGCTACCTCAGCCTGGACCGCTCGAGCGGGACCCTGTCCGGCGGCGAGGCCCAGCGCATCCGCCTGGGCACCCAGGTGGGCTCCGGCCTGGTCGGCGTCTGCTACGTCCTGGACGAGCCGACCATCGGCCTGCACCAGCGCGACAACGACCGCCTCGTGGCCACCCTGCTCAGGCTCCGCGACCAGGGCAACACCGTCATCGTCGTCGAGCATGACGAGGAGACCATCCGGGCCTCCGACTACGTCGTCGACCTGGGGCCCGCCGCCGGGGCCCACGGGGGCCGGGTCGTCGCCCAGGGCACCGTGGCCGAGATCTGCGCCCATCCCGACTCCCCGACCGGGGCCTACCTTTCCGGGCGCCGCAGCATCCCCGTCCCGCCCAAGCGGCGCGGCGGCGACCCGCGCAAGATCATCCGGGTCCGGGGGGCGCGCGAGAACAACCTCAAGCGGGTCACGGCGGCCTTCCCCCTCGGGTGCTTCATCTGCGTGACCGGGGTCTCGGGCTCGGGCAAGTCCACCCTGGTCAACGAGGTGCTGACCAAGGGGGCGCTGCGCTCCCTCGGGGTCGCCACGGAGAAGCCCGGGGCCCATGACGTGATCGAGGGGCTGGATTGGCTGGACCGGGTCATCGCCATCGACCAGTCCCCGATCGGGCGCACCCCGCGCTCCAACGCCGCCACCTACACCGGGGCCTTCGACCCCATCCGCAAGGTCATGAGCCTGGTCACCGAGGCCCGCATCCGCGGCTACAAGCCCGGGCGCTTCTCCTTCAATGTGAAGGGCGGTCGCTGCGAGGCCTGCCAGGGCCAGGGCACCAAGCTCATCGAGATGCACTTCCTGCCCGACGTCTACGTCACCTGCGAGGCCTGCAAGGGCACCCGCTACCACCGGGAGACCCTGGAGGTCCGCTACCGGGGCAAGAACATCGCCGAGATCCTGGACATGCGCGTGGAGGAGGCCGTGACCTTCTTCAAGGGCTTCGACCAGATCCGCCGGGTCGTCAAGACCCTCCAGGACGTGGGGCTGGGCTACCTCTCCCTGGGCCAGTCGTCCACCACGCTCTCGGGGGGCGAGGCCCAGCGCGTGAAGCTGGCCACCGAGCTGGGTAAGGTGGAGAGCGGCAACGTCCTCTACGTGATGGACGAGCCGACCACCGGCCTGCACTTCGCCGACATCGCCAACCTCCTGGACGTCATCCACCGCCTGGTGGAGCGGGGCAACACCATGGTGGTCATCGAGCATAACCTGGACGTGATCAAGACAGCCGACTGGGTGGTGGACCTGGGCCCCGAGGGCGGCGAGGCCGGGGGCCGGGTGGTGGCCTCGGGCACGCCCGAGCAGGTGGCCGCGAATCCCGCGTCGCACACGGGGAGGTTCCTGAGGGAGGTCCTCAAGCCTTCGGTTGCGATCGCCTAGGCCTGCCTCAACTCCCAGGCGGCCAACAGGGCGATCGCGGCCGTCTCCACCCTCAGGGTCCGCCGGCCCAACCAGACGAAGCGGGCCCCGGCGCCCTCCAGCAGGGCCAGCTCCTCCTCGGACCAGCCGCCCTCAGGCCCCACCGCGAAGGCGGGCAGGGCCCCGGGAGCCAGGGCGCCCAGGGCCTCCGCCAGGGGGCGGGACCCCGCGACCGGGTGGGCGACGAAGAGGGGAGAGCCCAGGCCTCTCAGCGCCTCGACCAGGGGACGCATGGGCAGGATCTCGGGGGGCTTGGCCCCGGACTGCTTGACGGCCGCCGCCGCCACCCGGCGCCAGCGCTCCGCCTGAGGGTCGCCCCCCGGGCGGACCACGCTGCGGCCGGTGGCCACGGGAAGGATGCGCTCCACGCCCAGCTCCACGGCCTTTTCCACCAGCCAGGACATGCGGTCCGCCCGCGGCGGGGCCACCAGCAGGGTGGGGCCCCCGGCAAAGGACTCCTCGGAGGCCAGGCGGGCCTCGATCCTCAGCCAGGTCCCCTCCGGGCCCACGGCATCCACCACCGCCCGGAAGCGCTCCCCGGTGGGGGTGGTGGCCGAGACGACGTCCCCGGGATGGGCCCTCAGGACGCGGATCAGGTGGTTGGCTTCCCCTTCCGCCAGGGGCACACGGGCACCCTCCGAACAGGCGGGCACCAGGACCCGGCGGCGGCCGAGACGGTCGGACAAGGGTTATCCGATGGCGCGGCCGAGGTTGACGATCCAGGTGCTGATCACCCGCCAATTGATCAGGTGGATCCAGAGACGGTCCACGACGATGCAGGCGATAACCACCGCCAGGATGAGGGCAACCTTCTTGACCCGGTCCATCCCGGGATTATCGGCCGTCCGTTCCGGGGACTTGAGCTTCCGAGACCTTGAGGGAGGTTCATGCTCCGGAAATCCGGAGCATGCTCCCTATTTGCTCTCTCGTCGCAGGAGGGCCAGCAGGGCGTGGACATCCCGTTGGACGTCCGGACGGTGCCGTAGAACCAGGCGTTTTGTGGGAGCATGCCAGCTGATCACGGCCCCCGGCTCCTGCCAGGGCTCCCCAGCCAGGCGGCTGTGCAGGAGGCCCTTGAGGGTCTCGACCCCCATGGCTTCCTCCAGGTCGGCCACGGGGTAGATCCCCAGGGTGAAGCGGTCCTCCCAGAGGCGACGTCCGGCGGAAGCCTCCTCCCGGGGTCCGACCAGCCAGACCCCGGCCCCGGGCTCCCGGACCAGGCGGACGAAGCCGGCCTTGCGGGCGATCAGGCCCAGGGCCTTCCCGAAGGAGAGGCGGCCGCCCGGGAGGGTCACCCTCCTCAGCAGGGTCCCGCCCAGCTCCCGGGGATCCCAGCCCAGGCTCACCCCGGCCCGGTCGGCCAGGGCCCGGGCGGTCTGGAGGGCATCGACCTCCCCCTTGGGAAGCTCGACCTCCAGGGCCCAGCGTCGATCCAGCTCCGCACCCTCCCCTTCCCGGCCCAGCCCAGAAGGGGGATCCGGGCTCTCCAGGCCCCGGACCGTCTCCTCCATCCAGTTCCGGGCCCGCTCGGGCTGGACGGCGATGAGGATGTGATCCGAGCCCGGCAGGTAGCTCAGGGGCTTGGGATGCTCATAGGAGCGGTAGGCCAGGGGGGTCAGGGTCTCGAGAAGGGCCTGCCTGGCCTCCTGGGTCAGGCGCTTGCGGGCCTCCTGGTCCCTCGTGACCTGGTGCTCCATTTCGGCCAGGGGGCTGACCTCGGAGCCTCCCAGCGCCCGGGTTTTCGCGGGCGGCTTGCCGGCCTCGGGCGGTTTCGGAGGGGTCAAGGGAAGGCTGTCGCGTCCCATGAGGCGGTCATAGGTTCCCGTGCGCTGGATCAGCAGGTCGGGCGGGGGCGGCGGAGTGATCAGGGCGCCTGCCTCCAGCTGGGAGCACCGCCAGGGTCCGTCCTCGGGATCCCGGGGGGCCTCCAGGCGAAGTCCCCCTTCGGCTTCCACGGGGACCAGGTCGGCCTGGCGGCCCAGCCAGGCGCAGGCCAGCCTGAGGGGCATGTCCCTCACCTCCAGGTCCACGAGGGTGTCCAGGGTGGCCTGGGGCAGGGAGGGATCCCAGCCGATGGGGACCTTGGACATGCGCGAGAGGGTGAGGACCGCGGAACGGAAGGCGCACTCCCTCAGGGCCAGGGAGACGGGGCGGTCGAGGGGGTTCTCGGCGGACGGGGCAGCCTGGGCGGCGGGTGCCCGGGGTGGAACCGTTCGGGACGGAGGGACGGCGGGAGGGGGTGACGGAGGCATCGCGGCACAGCCCGATGTCAGGGCCAGGCCGAGCAGGAGCAGGAAGGGCGCGGAGGGTCTGAGGGCCTTGGCCAGGTCACCGGCCAGGGCCTTGGCGGCATCCGCGACCGCCTCGGTCCAGCGCGCGGGAGCCAGGTCGGGCCTCTCCCGGTGCGCGAAGATGATGGAGCGGGAGGCCGTGGCCAGGCCTCCAAGGCCCTCGGCGTCGAAAGCCTTGGCGGCGTCGGCCAGGCTTCCGCCCTGGGCCCCGATCCCGGGCAGGAGGAAGGGGGTCTTGGGCATGCGCGCGCGCAGACGGAGGATGTCCTCCCCGCGGGTGGCGCCCACCACGGCGCCCACCGAGCTCCAGCCGCAGCGCCCCGGGGCCCGCCCGCCCCAGGCCCTCACGCGCTCGGCCAGGGTCCAGCTCAGGGCGGTCGGGTCCTCCAGGTTGCCTTGGATGCCCGGACCGCCGGGGTTGGAGGTCCTCACCAGGACGAAGAGGCCCGCGCCCTCGGCGGAGGCTTTCAGGAAGGGCTCCAGGGAATCCTCGCCGAGGAGGGCGTTCAGGGTGACCGCGTCGGCATGGAAGTCGGTCTTCCCGAGGTGGGCCTCGGCATAGGCCTGGGCCGTGGATCCGATGTCCCCGCGCTTCACGTCGGCGATGGCCAGGAGCTTGGCCTTCCGGGCGGCCTTGAGGGCCCGGGCGTAGGCCCGCATCCCGGCCACGCCCAGGCGCTCGTAGAAGGCGACGTTCACCTTGAGGGCCACGGCCACCGGGGCCGAGGCGGCGATCACGCCCTCGGCGAAGGCCTCGGCGGCGGCGGCTTCCCCCCGGGCCGTCGGCTTGCGTCCCTCCATCACGGCGGGCGGTAGGTGGTCGCGGTGGTGGTCCAGGCCCACGCAGAGGGGGGAGCCCTTGGCGCGCACGGCCTGGGCGAGTCGGTCCGAGAAGGGCTTCACTTGAGCAGGAACCTCCGAGGCCCCATCATAGCCTTGTGGCGGATCTTGCAAAACCGGGGATTCCTGCAACGCCGGCGGCCCCTGGAGCCACTTTCCCCGGGAGGGCAGAGGCCCTGGAGGATGCCGAGCTGGTGACCCTGAGCCTGAAGGGGGAGGCCGAAGCCTTCTCCGTCCTCATCCGCCGCTACGAGGGCCGCGTCTTCGCCCTGGCGGCCTCCGGGCTGGGCGGACCGGCCCGAAGGGCCGACGTGGACGACTGCGCCCAGGAGGCCTTCCTGGCGGCCTATCGCGGGCTGGGAAGCTTGCGCACGCCGGGGGCCTTCGGACCCTGGCTGATGGGCATCGCCCACCGTCAGGTCCTTCAGGCCCTGAAGCAGCGCGGGCGGCGCCGGACGCCTCCCTGCCCGAGGGGCTGGAGGCCCCGGAGGCCTCTTCGGAAGGCACCGCGGCGCTCGAGGCGCTCTCCTTCCTGCCGGACCCCGAGCGCAGGGCCGTGGCCTTGAGGCATCTGGCCGGGCAGTCCCCCGGGGAGATCGCCCGGCTGATGGAGGTTCCGGAGGGCACGGTGAGAAGCTGGATCTCCCGGGGGCTGGCCCGGCTTCGCGAGCACATGAAGAGGGAGGGTGGAGCGTGACCTGCGCGGAAGCGAGATCCCTGAGGCTGAGGTGGCTGGACGGCGAGGCCGGTCCGGACGCCGCGCCTCGCCTGGCCGCGCATGCCGCGTCCTGCGCCCAATGCGGCCCGGCCCTGACGGCCCAGCTGGCCGAGGACGAGATCCAGCGTTCGGGGGCAGGCCTCCTGGATGCTGCGGCTCGTGCGGCCCAGCCCCCGGCGGACTTTTCAGGCAAGGTCCTCTCCCGCCTTCCCAAGGCGTCCACGGGGAAGCTGGTTCCTCCGGTGCCGGAGGCGGGGGAGAAGCTGAGGTCGGCCCAGGATCTCGACGCCGTCCGACGCCGGCGCTGGCTGAGGATCTGGACGGCTGCCGCCGCGGCGGCCATCCTGGTAAGCCTTGGAGCCTGGGCGGCCGGTGCGGCGATGCGGGCCCGGGTGATCCTGGCGGAGGTGGTGGCCATGAACGGAAGCCCGGAGGCCTCCCGCCTTCCCTGGGAGCGTTTCCTGCCCCTGGTCCAAGGGGAGAGCCTGGCCTCCGGCGCGGTACTCCGGACGGGAGCCGGGGCCCAGGTGCGTCTGCGCTTCAAGGACGGGAGCCTGGTCGATCTGGGGTCGGACAGCCGCCTGGTCCTGGAGGGGCCGCGGTCCGGACGCCTCCAGGACGGCCGGGTCCACATCGCGGCGGCGAAGGATGCGGAATCCTGGATCCTGGAGACCCCGGAGGGGACGGTGAGGACCCTGGGGACGGTGTTCTCCGTTTCCTTGGAAAAACCTGCAACGCCGCCCGCGGCAGGAGCCACTGAGAAGGCTGAACCCCTCAGGAGATCCCCATGAGCCTTCCACGCATCGCCGTCGTCCTCTCCCTGCTCCTGGTGGCCGCCCTGGCCTGGGTGGGATTCCGTCCGGCCCGCCGGGACCTGAGGGTCCAGGTCACGGAGGGGAAGGTCCGTCTCCAGTCCCCCGCGGGCACGGTGGAGGTCCCGGCCGGGGCGGCCATGCGCTCCGGGCGCTCCGGATTCATGGCGGAAGCGATGGCGGAGGAGGGACGTCCGGGATCGAACCCCTGGCCGGAGGGCAAGGCCGCCGGGGCAGGATCCAAGCCGGAGCCCGTGGCCCCCGAAGCCCAGCAGGAGGAACCGGAGTGGAAGCTCCGTTTCCAGGAGAAGCTCCGGAAGAACGTGCACTTCTCGCTTCAGGGCGTCCCGTTCAAGGATGCCAAAGCGTATTTCGAGAAGGAGCTTCTCCACGGTCCCATCCTCGTGGACCGCCTGGCGATGAAGCAGGAGCCTCAGCTCGACGAGATGGAGGTCAGACTGGAGACCCCTCAGGACGGCATGAGCCTCCAGAGTGCGCTCAACTTCCTGGCGCGCAGTGTCCATCTGGACTGGACCCTGAGGGATGAGGCGGTGCTGTTCACGACGGAGGAGGGGATGGCCGAGCCGAACGTCGCCAGGGATTACGACGTGCGCGATCTCCTGAGGGCCATCACGGACTACGACATGGATGGGAAGGCCGTGGAGGGCAACGAGGACGAAAAGATCACGGGGGAGAGTCTCGTGGAGCTGATCAAGGAGCAGACCGCCAGGGAGGTCTGGGAGAGGCAGGGCGGCAACATCCAGCCCAAGAACGGCATGATCTTTGCGGTTGCTCCCCCGGCCACCCACCGCCAGATCCAAGAGATCCTGCGTCACCTCCGCGACAGTCGCGTCGTCCAGGTGAAACTCCAGGCCCGGGCCCTGGCGGTGGACCTGGACGCCTGGAAGGCCATCGCGGCCGAGGACGAGGCGGCCATCACGCTCTCGGCGGCCCAGCTCAAGGCCCTGGACCAGGCCCTATCCTCCGGCACGGCTTCCCTTCTCGAGCAGTGTCAGACCTCGGCCTATAGCAACCAGAAGATCTTCGTCGGCACGGGGCTCCAGGGCCTGAAGATGAACATCCGCCCGGTCCTCTCCCAAGATGGCAAGAACCTTCATCTGGAGGGGCGTTACCGGATCGGAAACGTGGATTTCCCCAGCAATATCCAAATCCCGGATGGGAGCACGGCGGTCTTCACGGCCAGTGCGACCGAGGCCGGCGCCAAGGACAAGAGGATCCTGGTTCTTCTGGTCAGGGCCGACGTGACGGGCCGGAAGACGCCCTAGACCGGCGTCAGCAGGAACCGCCGCGTGAAGCGCCCGGCGTTGAACTTGGCGCAGCAGATCCGGCAGGCCAGGGTCACGCGGCGGCGGTAGCGGGCCTCAAGCCCGCAGGAGGGGCAGCGGTAGACCCGCTCCCGCCGGGGCGGCATGCGCTTGGCGAAGCGGGGGGCGCCCAGCTTCTCCGCCAGGGCCCGGAACTCCGGCGTGTGGCCCCCGGGCCTCCCGATCTGGTGGAGCCAGAGGTGGATCATCTCGTGCAGGAGGGTGGCCTCGACCTCCTCCTCCCAGCCGTGGATATCGTGGTAGGGGACCGAGATCCGGATGGTCCAGGAGCGGTAGTCCGCCATCCCTGCCGAGGAGCTGAGGCGGCGCGAGAGGCGGACATGGGGCCTCAGGAGGCGTCCCGAGAAGTGGCGGAGGTTCAGCGCCTCGAGACGGGCCGTGAGCCGGCGTTCCACTTCTACCGCCATGCCGCCCAGGATAGCGGATAGAATCCCCGGCGCGATGGCCCGCCCGGCCGACCCCACCACCAAGCGCGTCTGGGCCCTCCCCTCCCTTCCGGAAAGGCCCGAGGACTCCCACAAGGGAGACTACGGCCACGTCCTGGTCGCGGCCGGATCGGTCGGCATGGCCGGGGCCGCGGCCCTGGCCTCCCAGGCGGCGCTCCGGTCTGGCGCGGGCCTTGTCACCTGCGCCTGCCCCGTCGAGGTCAGGCCCGCCCTGGCGCCTTTTCCCTGCGTGATGACGGCCCTGCTGGACGAGGGTGTGCCGGCCCTGGCGGCCAAGACCGACGCCCTCTGCGTGGGGCCGGGGTTGGGGAAGGCCGCGGCGACGGGGAAAACCGTCCGTGCCCTTCTGTCCGGCTCCAAGGCCCCCGTCGTGGTGGACGCCGATGCCCTGGCTGCCCTGGATGAGGCGGCCCTGTCCGTCCTCTCCGGCCGGGCCGTCCTGACGCCTCACCCAGGGGAGATGGCCGGCCTGCTCGCCACCACGGTCCAGAAGATCCAGGCCGACCGCCGTGGGGCGGCCAAGGATTTCGCCGAACGCCATGGTCTCGTCGTCGTGCTCAAGGGCCACGGGACCGTGGTCACCGACGGGCTCCGCCTGGCCGTGAACGGCACGGGAAATCCCGGCATGGCCACGGCCGGGGCGGGCGATGTCCTGTCCGGGGTGATCGCCGCCCTGCTGGCCCAGGGCCTGGAGCCCTTCGAGGCCGCCTACCTGGGCGTCCATCTCCACGGGGCGGCGGGGGACCTGGCCGCGAAAGACAAGGGCCTGCACGGGCTCATCGCCACCGACATCCTCGACGCCCTGCCGACGGCCTTCCTGAGGCATTCCCGCTCGTGAGCCCCGCGACCCTGGCCGCCTGGGCGGCCTTCGGCATCTTCGTCGGGTGCTACGGGACCCTGGTGGGGGCCGGCGGCGGATTCCTCATGGTGCCGGCCCTGCTTTGGGCCCTGGGCGTCTCCAAGGAGGCCGCGGCGGGGACCTCCCTGGCCGTGGTCCTCTTCAACGCCACCTCGGGGACCTGGGCCTATGCCCGCAAGGGGCTGGTGGACTGGAGGACGGCCCTCCTGTTCGCGGCGGCCACGGTGCCGGGCTCCCTGCTGGGGCCCCGCCTGCTGGTGCACATCCCGGAAGGGGTCTTCCTGACCTCCTTCGGGGCCCTCCTGGTCGCGGTCGCGGCCTGGTTGGCCTTCCGGCCCTCGGCTCCGGAAGGGCTTGCGGCCCCGAGCCTGACGGGATCCCGCCTGGGATGGGGGATGGGGTTGAGCTTCCTGGTGGGCTTCCTCTCCTCCATGCTGGGGATCGGGGGGGGCGTGATCCACGTCCCCGTCCTCATCTATGCGCTCGGCTTTCCCGCCCACCTTGCGGTGGCCACCTCCCACGCCACCCTGGCGGTCTCCTCCGCGGTGGGGGTGCTCTCCCATGCCCGCCTGGGGCATGTGCTCTGGCCCGTGGCCCTGGTCTCCGGATCCGGGGCCCTGGTCGGCGCCCA
>JAHFOU010000001.1:10691-31701 GCA_023261525.1 Planctomycetota bacterium
GCCCAGGCAGGCGCGGCCCTGTCCCGCCGGGTGAGGACGGCCGGGCTCCTGCGCGCCTTGTCCCTGGCCGTGGCCCTGGTGGGCGTGCGCTGTCTCTGGATGGGCCTCGCCGGGCCCCTGCCCCCCCGCTAAGATCCGCGGCGTGTCCAGCGATCCCGGCCAGGAGCAGGAGGCCGTCGACGGTCTGACGGGCTTCCTTCTCGGAAGATCCCTGGCTTCCGGCGTCCTCCTGGCCTCCTTCCTAGCGATCGGACCTGGCGCCCTGGCACCCTGGGTGCCCGCGGCGGCCCTCCTCTTCCTGGCCGCCGCCGTCACCCTGAGGGCGCCCCGGTCCGCCCGGGGCCGCGCGCTCCTGGCCGGCTACGGGATCCTGCTCGCCGCCTGGGCCGGCCTGGCCCTGATGGGCCGCCTGCCCGCCGATCCGTCCCGCCGGATCCTCTTCACGCTCTCCGCCCTGGCCGCCCTCCTGACGGGAGGGGACACGGAAGGCCTCTCCGGGGCGGGCATCCTGGGTCAGCGGCGGGGCCTGGCCAACCATCTCCTGGTCCAGTCCCTGCTGGGGGGCTGCGGGATCCTCCTGCTCGCCCCGCCGTCGGCCGGTCTGGACGCTCTTCCGTTGCGCTGGATGCTGGGCATCCTCCTGGTGTTCCATCTCCTGATGACCCTGGCCCTGCCGGAGCTGTGCCCCGAGGGCCGGGAGCGGGAGTACCGCGCCGCGGCCGCGCGGATCTCCTTCTCCCGGCTACACTGGGTCCTGGGGGTGGGGATGGGCATGTTCCTTCCGGTTCTTCTGCTGGTCCAACCCCATCCCGGGCTCTGGGTCCTGGCGGGAGGCCTGGTCGTGGCCGCCCTGGGGGTCGAGGGTCACCTTCTGGTTTGGGCCGGCCGGGCGCCATGAGCCGCTTCCTTCCCCGAGGTCTTTTCCTCGCGGGCTTCCTGGCCGCGGCCTGCGGCGCCCTCTCGCCTCCCTTCGCCCTGGCGGTGGGCATCCTCTACGGTCTTGCCCTGGCCCACCCGTATGCCGCACGGTCGAGGGCGGTCTCCAAGATCCTCCTGCAGGCCTCCGTCGTGGCCCTGGGCTTCGGGATGAATTTCGGGGAGGTCCTGCGCATCGGCCGCTCCGGTTTCCTCTTCACCGCCCTCGGGATCGTGGCGGCCCTGGGACTCGGGCTGGTCCTGGGCCGGGCCCTCCAGATGCGCGGCGCCTCGCCCTTCCTGATCTCGGCCGGCACGGCCATCTGCGGAGGGAGCGCCATCGCCGCCGTGGGGCCCATCGTGGAGGCCACGGACGAGGAGATGGGCGTCTCCCTGGGCACGGTCTTCCTGCTGAACGCGGTTGCCCTCTTCCTGTTCCCGCCCCTCGGGCATGTCCTGCACCTGAGCGAGCCCCAGTTCGGGCTCTGGGCGGCCCTGGCCATCCATGACACCAGCTCGGTGGTGGGGGCCGCGGCGAAGTACGGCGCGACGGCCCTCCAGGTCGGCACGACCGTCAAGCTTGTGCGCGCCCTCTGGATCCTGCCGGTCTGCCTGCTGGCCGTCGCCGTGACGCGGCGGGGGAAGGGGAAGGTCCGCTGGCCCTGGTTCGTCCTTCTCTTCTGCCTGGCAGCCCTCGCGAACTCCTCCCTGCCCGCGGTGGCGGCGGTGGGGCCCTTCCTTAGCCGCCTTGGCCGAGGGGGGCTGACGGTGACGCTCTACCTGATCGGGACGGAGTTCAGCCGCGAGGCCCTGAGGAAGGTGGGCTTCCGCCCCTTGGCGCTGGCGCTGATGATCTGGGTGTCGGTGGCCCTGGGGTCCCTGGCCGCCATCCTGGCGGGGTGGATCCGGATCTAGGCCTTCAGGGCCTTGAGGTAGGCCGGCACCCCGGCCTCCAGCGGGAAGGCCGGCACGTAGCCCAGCTCCCGCTTCGAGCGCGTCAGGTCCGCCTCCGTGAACTCCTGGTAGAAGCCGTAGGGGTTCGAGAAGTAGTCCGGGGCCAGCTTGGTGCCCATGGCCTTGTTCAGGATGGCGATCAGCTCGTTGAAGGAGCGGGCCTTCCCCGAGCCCAGGTTGTAGACCGTGTTGGCGCCCTTGGCGGCGGCCAGGAGGGTGCCCTCCACCACGTCGTCCACATGGACGAAGTCCCGCTTCTGGTCCCCGGGACGGAAGACCCGGGGTCGCTTGCCGGCCTTCATCTGCAGGTAGAGCTGGTAGATCATGGAGGCAGCGGCCTTCTTGTGCTGCTCCCGCGGGCCGTAGACGTTGAAGTACCTCACCCCGGTCACGCGCAGGCCGTCCGCGGCAGCGTGGCGGGCCAGGTTGTCCAGCACGACCTTGGAGAAGGCGTAGACGTTGGCCGGCCTGGCCGGCGTCTCCTCGTCCATGCGGGCCGAGGCCTGGCCGTAGGTCGCCGCGCTGGAGGCATAGACCACCCGGGCATTGCTCTCCCGGGCGAGGGCCAGGATGTCGCGGAAGCCCTCCACGTTGTCGCGGACCATCTGGAGCTGGTCGTGGACCGTGGTGTCGGTGATCGAGGCGAGATGGAAGATCAGGTCGAAGCGCCCGGCGTCCCGGATTCCGGCCGCGGAGGCGGCCACGACATCCCCCCGGAAGCCTTCCAGGTTCCGGAAGTCGCCAGAGCGGAAGTCGTCCAGGACGACGATGCGGGCGAAGGGCCAGCGGCGCTGGCACTCCAGGGCCAGGGTGGAGCCGATGAATCCCGCGCCTCCGGTGACCAGGATGCGGCGGGGGCGTTGGCGGCGCTCGGCGGGCATGGCGGGGGATTATAGCCTGCCCCGCTGCGGGTAGAATGCCCGGCATGAAGGTCGCCGTGGCCATGTCCGGGGGGGTGGATTCCGCGGTGGCGGCGTACCTCATGAAGCGGGAAGGCCACGAGGTGGTCGGCTTCTTCCTCCACCTCAATGCCCCGAGCGAGGACGCCGCCGTATCGGAGCGCCGCTGCTGCTCGGCGGACGACGCCCGGGACGCCCAGCGCTGTGCAGAGGTCCTGGGCATCGACTTCTACGCCCTGCCCTACCGGGACCGCTTTGCCGCCATCGTGGAGGACTTCGTCTCCGAGTACCGCGCCGGCCGCACCCCCTACCCCTGCGTCCACTGCAACCAGGACCTGAAGTTCGGATCCCTCATGACCCTGGCCGAGGGCATCGGGGCCCAGGCCGTGGCCACCGGGCACTACGCGCGGCGCCAGGAGGCCTCCGGGCGCGTGCGCCTCCTGCGCGGCCTGGATCCGGACAAGGACCAGTCCTTCGTGCTCTTCGGCCTGGGCCAGGCCCAGCTTGCCCGGGCCCGCTTCCCCGTCGGGGAGTTCCCGAAGGAGAGGGTCCGCGAGATGGCCCGCGAGGCGGGGCTTCCCGTCCGGGACAAGCCCGAGAGCCAGGATCTCTGCTTCATCCCCCGGGGGACGGCGGCGGAGTTCCTGAAGAAGAAGGCCCCCGAGCTGGCCCGGCCCGGCCAGGTCGTCGACGCGGGGGGCAGGGTCCTGGGAGAGCATCCCGGCGTGGCCTTCTTCACGGTGGGCCAGCGCAAGGGCCTGCCGGCGGCCACCGAGCCCCGCTATGTCCTGTCCACGGATCCCGCGACCAACACCGTGGTGGCCGGATCGAGGGAAGAGACCCTTGCCGGATCCCTTCTCGCCGAGAAGGCGGGCTGGATCATCCCCGCGCCGGACGGACCGGTCCGGGCCCGGGTCCAGATCCGCTACCGCCACGTGGCGGGGGCGGCGACCGTCACCCCGCTGGAAAGCGGGCGGGTTAGGGTGGATTTCGACCAGCCCCAGGCCGCCGTCACCCCCGGCCAGCCCGCCGTGTTCTACGACGAGGCGACCGGACAGGAGGTCCTGGGGGGCGGGTGGATCGCAGCGCCCTCAATGCCTCCCCGGCCAGCCACAGGGACCCTGTGACACAGACCGGGCCCTTTGCCGACCGGAGGGCCTGACGGACCCCGGAGGTGACGGAGGCGTCCATGCCCAGTGTCCGGGCGGCCCGGGCGATCTGGCGGGGATCCCTGGCCCGGGGATTGGCGTAGCCGACCGCGACCAGGCGGGCCGCGAGACCCGTCAGTTCCTGCAGCATTCCGGCGAGATCCTTGTCCGTCGCCGTGCCCAGGACCACCGTCCAGCGCCGCCGAGGGAATTCCTCCCGGAGTGTCCGGGCGAGGACCCGGACCGCCAGGGGGTTGTGGGCCCCGTCCACGACCCGGGGAGGGTTTCTCCGGAGGATCTGGATGCGGGCCGGAAGGGTTGCGCGGGCCAGGGCCCGGAGGTCGGCGGGGATCCCGAGGGCCTTGAGGATGCCCAGGGCCGTCCCGGCGTTTTCCCGCTGGTGCCGACCCAGGAGAGCCAGCCTTCCTGCGTAGGGGTGGGAGAGCGTCAGCGGGGCCCCGGCCTTCCGGGCGGCGCCCCGGATGGCCTGGAGGGCTTCGGGGGGCTGGGGCGCCAGGATGCAGGGGACCTTACGTTTCAGGATCCCGGCCTTCTCCCCGGCGATGCGGCCTAGGGTCTTCCCCAGGATCTCGGTGTGGTCATAGTCGATCCGGGTGATGGCGCAGACGTCGGGCGTCACGACGTTGGTGGCGTCCAGGCGTCCGCCCAGGCCGACCTCCAGGACTACGGCGTCGCAATCCTCCCTGCGGAAATGCTCCAGGGCCAGGACGGTCATCCATTCGAACCAGGAAGGGCGGTCGGCCTTCTTCAATCCCAGGGCCCAGGGGATATGGGGCTTGAGGAGGGCGTGGAGGGTGCCGAGCGGGATGTTCCGCCCGTCCACCTGGATGCGCTCCGTGACGTCCAGGACATGGGGGGAGGTGTAGAGCCCGGTCCTGAGTCCGGCGGCCCTGAGGAGGGCGGCCGTCATCACGGCCGTGGAGCCCTTGCCCTTGGTGCCGGCGATGTGGACCAGGATGGAGGCGGGGCTTTCCGGGTGGCGGAAGCGGTCGCAGAGGATCCGCATGCGGTCCAGGTCCAGGAAGCGGTTCAGGCCGAGGCGGGTGGCCTCGCGCTCCCAGTTCTCGCAGCGCGCCAGGAATGCCGCCGGATGCATGCGGCGGATCCTAGCACGCCTTGACGCACCGCTCCAGCCGGGCTAGAGTAGTACTCGAGAGGGGGAGTTCATGGTCGATCCGATCCGTCCCGCCGGGGGGCTGGCCCCCGCGGTGGGCGTTCCCGCATCCCGCACGGCCGCGCCTTCCGGCCCGGCCTTTTCGGACAGGCTCCGGAAGACGATTCGCCCGGAGGCCCCCGGCGCGGTCCCGGCGGACCCCCGCCTGGCCGAGATCCAGCGCTATGCGGCCCGGTCCCTGGGCACCGAGGCCTGGGAGGCCAGGCTCCTGGAGACCTACGACGCGCTCTCGGCCGACGAGGCGCTCTACGAGGTCCAGACTTCGAAGGGGCCCTTCCAGGTCATCCGCTCCCGCATGGGGGAGCTGTCGATCTATCCGGCGCGCTAGCGCGGCGAGGGGATTGCCCCGCCCTGAGGCGTCGCCGTAGGCGGCTGGACCGGGGGCAGGGGCGCGGGCTGGGCCGGTCTGGCCCTCTCCTCCAGGAACTCCTTGTGCCACTTCCGCCAGGCCTCGACCCCCGCCTGGCGGGCCGCGGGGGAGGCGTTCGGGTCATAGCCCAGCCCGTCCGTCTTCTTGCCGATGGTCTTCAGGGCCTCCAGGCATCCCTGACGCACCCCCGGGTCGTCGCATCCCGGCACCCAGAGCTTGAGGGCCAAGTCCGGATCCAAGGCCCGGATGCAGATGCCCAGGGAGAAGGTGTCCTCGTCCACCAGGTTGGCCACGGCCTGCTTGCGGGCCTGGGCCAGGAGGGGCGCCAGCTCTCCCGGGGTCAGTCCCCCCGAGGTGTACTGGGTAAGGTCCAGCTCCAGCTTGGGGACCTCGGGAGAGCGGCGGATGGCGGCCAGGCGCTCGCGGACCTCCTCGGCGTCCCGCCGGGCCTCCCCCACCGTGGATGGCCTGCGGTCCCTGAGGACGTCCACCATGCCCAGGATCTGGCGGTCCAGGGCGGGCGGGAAGAGGATGGAATCCAGGAAGATCTGGTCGACCGTCCCGACGGCCAGGACGGCCACGTACAGCAGGAAGATCCCGGTGATGATGCGATCCTTCATCCGGCAAAGTCCTCCGACACTTCCGCCTTCCGGATCATGGCCATGGCGTCTTCGGCGGTTGTAGCGGCCGTCAGACGGACACGCAAGGCCTCGTTGCCCAGGAGGCGGGCGATCCCGGCCAGGGTCCTCACGTGCCGCGAGGCGCGCGGGAAGGGCAGGAGGAGGCAGACGATGAGGTGGGCGGGCTTGCCGTCCAGGGTGGCGAAGTCGATGCCCTCCCGGGAGATCCCCAGGACCCCCGTCAGCTCCGGCACGCAGGCGACGGCCCCGTGGGGCAGGGCCACCCCGTGCTCCATCCCCGTCGACAGCGAGCGCTCCCGCTCCAGGACGGCCTTCAGGGTCTCCTCCCGCCCGGAGGCCGGAAGGCGGCCCTTCTCGACGAGGAAGTCCGTCAGCTCGGCGATGGCGGTCTCCTTGGAACGCGCCGAGAGCCCGACCTTGACCAGGTCGGGGCTGAGGAGGGTGGAGAGTTCCATATCTAAGGCAGGATGCGGCCGAAGTCGCCCGCCGCCGCGGCGACCGCGGCGGAGAGGGGGCCCCAGCAGACGCCCAGGTAGAGGGTCGCCGCCGCGAGGAGACCCACGGCCAGGGGCTGGAGCCATCCGGCCTGGCCCTTGGGCTCGGCGCCCGCCTTCTCCATGAAGAGGACCTTGGCGACCCGGATGTAGTAGGCCAGGGCGATCACGCTGTTGAGGAGGCCGGCGGCCACCACCGCGTACATCCAGGGGGCGGAGGAGGTCGCCGCGAGGGCGGCCTTGAACAGCAGGAACTTCCCGACGAAGCCGCCGAAGGGCGGAAGCCCCGTGAGCGACATCAGGAAGGCCACCATGCAGCATCCCAGGAAGGGGTGGCGCCAGCCCAGGCCCTTCCAGGAGGACAGTTCCTCGCTGCCCGTCACCCTCGAGAGGGCCATGACCACGCCGAAGGCGCCCAGGTTCATGGCCAGGTAGGCCGCCAGGTAGAACAGCACGGCGGGGAGCCCCTCGCGTGCGCTCCCCATGCCAGCCAGCGCCATCAGCATGTACCCCGCGTGGGCGACGGAGGAGTAGGCCAGGAGGCGCTTGACGTTGGTCTGGCCCAGGGCGCCCAGGTTCCCGGCCGTCATGGTCAGCACGGCGAGCAGGCCCAGGACCGCGGGCCAGCCGAAGACGGGGAGGTGGTCCGCGCCCGTGGAGAGGCCCAGGGCGGTCAGGCGGACCAGGGCCATCAGCCCCGCGGCCTTGGGGGCCACGGAGAGGAAGGCGGTGACCGGGGTGGGCGCCCCTTCGTAGACGTCGGGCGTCCACTGGTGGAAGGGGGCGGCGGAGACCTTGAAGCCCAGGCCGGCGAGCACCAGGGCGAAGGGCAGGGCCAGGGCCAGGGGGCTGGACTTGGCCGTCACCGCGGCCAGGGCGGGCCCCATCGCGGCCAGGTCCAGGGTGCCGGCCATCCCGTAGAGGAGGGAGATCCCGAAGAGCATACATCCACTGGCCACCGCCCCGTACAGGACGTACTTGAGGGCCGCCTCGTTGGATCTCAGGTCGTCGCGCAGGAAGGCCGTCAGCAGGTACGAGCTGTAGGAGACGGTCTCCATGCCCAGGTAGAGCAGGAGGAGGTTTCGGGCCGAGCCCATGAGGCAGCAGCCCAGGGCGCCCGCCAGCAGGAAGGCGTAGGTCTCGCCGGCCGGCATGCGCTCCGCCTCGCGGGAGCGGAGGGCCAGCAGGGCCACGACGCCGGCCGCCGCCGCCGCCAGGGCCTTGAGCCAGCGGGAGGCCCCGTCGGCGAAGAGCATCGCGGAGACCCCGGGCCCCGCCGCGGGGGTCCGGACGGCCAGGATCAGGGCCATCAGGGAGAACGCGACCGCCGTCCAGCCCACGGCCTTGCGCTCCCGGGCCGGGAGGAGGAGCTCCCCGAGCAGGACGACGCCCACCCCCGCGCCGAGGCAGAGCTCGGGCTGGATCTGGGGAAGGGTCGCCGCCAGGGCGACGGTGGTCTGGGTCAACATTGTCATTTTTGGAGTGTTACTGCCACCAGGCCACGTGGTGCTGGGTCAGGCCGTCCAGCATGGAGGAATGGAGGTGATGCAGGGTGGAGGACATGAGGTCCAGGACCGTGGACGGGAAGCAGCCCATGATGACGGCCAGGACCGCCAGGGGGATGAGGCAGAAGAGCTCGCGCCCGTTGATCTCCTCGAGGGCGGCATACTTGGGGTTGAGCTTGCCCATGAACATCCGCTGGTAGGCCCAGAGGTGGAAGGCGGCGCCCAGGAGGATGCCGGCGGTCGCCACCGCCACGAAGGCCTGGGCGGCCGGGACGCTCCAGGAGCCCAGGAAGATCATGGCCTCGGCCACGAAGCCGGAGAAGCCGGGAAGGCCCAGCGAGGCGAAGAAGGCCAGGGCCACGAAGCCCGCGTAGACGGGGGTGACGGAGGCGATGCCGCCGAAGCCGTTGATGTTGCGGTGGTGGGCCCGGTCGTAGACCACGCCGACCAGGAGGAAGAGCATCGCGGTGATGACGCCGTGGCTGGCCATCTGCATCGCGGCCCCGTTCAGGGCCAGGGGCGTGAAGGCCGCCATCCCCAGGCAGACGTAACCCATGTGGCTGATGGAGGAGTAGGCCACGAGCTTTTTCAAATCTTCTTGGGCCATGGCGCAGAGGGCCCCGTAGACGATGTTGATCACGCCCAGGGCGGCCATCCAGGGCGCGAAGCGGGCGGCGGCGTCGGGCAGGAGGGGGTAGGCGATGCGCAGGATGCCGTAGGTGCCCATCTTGAGCAGGACGCCGGCCAGGATGACGGAGACGGCGGTGGGGGCCTCGACGTGGGCGTCCGGGAGCCAGGTGTGGAAGGGGAAGAGCGGCACCTTGATCGCGAAACCGATGAAGAGGAGGACGAAGCAGATCATGCGGAAGGAGGACAGGGTCACCACGCCGACCGGCCAGGGCAGGGTGACCTGGGGGTCGCGGAGCCATCCCGTGTGGGTGGCCTGGTCCGCCAGCTGGAGCAGGTCGAAGCTCCCGGTGTGCCCGCCCGACTGGCTGGAGAAGTAGAACACGATCATGACGAGGAGCATGAGCACGGAGCCGACCAGGGTGTAGAGGAAGAACTTGATGGCCGCGTACTCCCGGCGGGGCCCTCCCCAGATGCCGATCAGGAAGTACATCGGCAGGAGCATCAGCTCCCAGAAGACGAAGAACAGGAAGAAGTCCAGGGCCGAGAAGACGCCCATCATCCCGGTCTCGAGCAGGAGGAAGAGGCCGAAGTAGCCCTTCACGCCGTTCTCGATCTTCCAGGAGGCCAGGATGCAGATGAAGGAGAGGAGGGCCGTTAGGAGGATCATGGGCACCGAGAGCCCGTCGATCCCGAGGTAGTACTCCACATGGAAGGCCGGGATCCAGGCATGGCGCTCCACGAACTGGGGGAGGTAGGACCCGCGGTCGTAGGCGCAGAACAGCTTCACGGCCAGGGCCAGGGGGAGGAAGGCCGCCACGGCCGCGACGGCCTTGATGGCCCCGGCCTCCTTCTTCGGCAGGAAGAGGATCGCGACCGCTCCCAACAGCGGGAGGAAGGTCATCAGGGACAGGATGTGGTCCGTCATCGCTTAGGGTCTCCTCAGCAGGGTCAGGCCCTCGCCCGGGCTCAGGTCGTGGAGCAGTTGAGAGAATTCAAAGGAAGAGTCGCTCAGGGCGGCCTGGAGGGCGACCTGCAGGATCACCAGGCCCAGGGCGCCCAGCGCCAGGACGGTGGCGTACCCCTGGAGCTGGCCGGTCTGGAAGCCTCTCAGGGTCCGGCCCAGGTCCTTCACGCCCTGCGCGACGCCGTTCACGGCGGCGTCGACGAGGTCTCGGTCAAGGCCCCCGGCAAGGCTCGAGAGGGCGCGTCCGGCCGCCCCGGCCGCGTTCACGATCCAGTCCACCCCCCGGTCGAAGCGGCCGCAGGCCCAGCTCAGGTGGAGGGTCGCCATCACCGGGAACTGGCGGTAGAGGTCGTCGAAGCGCCACTTGTCGGACAGGAAGCGGTGCACGGTCGGGAAGGTCCCGACCACGCGGCCGGGGAGCTCGGGCATGAGGACGTAGAAGAGGAAGGCCAGGGAGATCCCGCCGACGGCCACGACTCCGGAGAGGATCTCGGCCAGGTGGTGGGCATGCTCGTGGATGTGGGCGGCCTCGGCACCGGCGACCTCCGCGGCGCGCAGGGCCTCGGGAAGCGCGGAGGCCGGGGCCTCGATCAGGTGCCCGAACCATCCCAGGTACCAGAACCCGAAGGAGAGCGTGGCCAGGACCATGAGGGGGATCGCCATCGCGGGCGGGGACTCGTGGGCATGGCTGTGCTTGTGGGCGTCGCGGGGCGAACCCGTGAAGGCCAGGAAGACCAGGCGGAACATGTAGAAGGCCGTCATGGCGGCCACGAGGAAGCCGACCGCCGGGAAGACCAGGTGCCAGCCGGGGTGCTCCATGGCCGCGGCGATGGCCTGGGCCAGCACGGCGTCCTTGCTGTAGAAACCGCTGAAGGGCCAGATCCCCGCGATCGCAAGCGTGGCGATCAGGAAGGTGGCGAAGGTGAGGGGGAGCTTGCGCCTCAGCCCGCCCATCTCGCGCAGGTCCTGGGAGTGGACGGCGTGGATGACCGAGCCCGATCCCAGGAAGAGGCAGGCCTTGAACATGGCATGGGTGGTCAGGTGCATGAGGCCGGCGCCGTAGCCGCCCAGCCCGATGGCCATGATCATGTACCCCAGCTGGGAGATGGTCGAGTAGGCCAGGACCTTCTTGATGTCGTGCTGGACCAGGGCGATGGTCGCGGCCAGGAAGGCGGTCGTCAGGCCGATCACGGCCACGAAGGTCAGGGCGGCGGGCGTCAGCAGGGGGGAGATGCGGGCCGTCAGGTAGACGCCGGCGGCCACCATGGTCGCGGCGTGGATGAGGGCGCTGACCGGGGTGGGGCCCTCCATCGCGTCCGGCAGCCAGACGTGGAGGGGGAACTGGGCCGACTTGCCGATGGCCCCGCAGAAGAGCCCGATCCCCGCCCAGGTCAACAGCGGCAGGCCCAGGAACTCCCGCGTCGCCCAGCCCCCGGCCTCGGGC
This sequence comes from Planctomycetota bacterium, assembly GCA_023261525.1. Lineage (GTDB taxonomy): Bacteria > Planctomycetota > SBBH01 > JAHFOU01 > JAHFOU01 > JAHFOU01. Next base: position 21,851 of record JAHFOU010000001.1, read on the forward strand.
AGGCGGTGGAAGATCTCCGCCAGGTTGAAGGTGCCGGTGTTCAGGTAGAGGATCATGATCCCCAGGAACATCCCGACGTCCCCGACCCGGGTGGTCATGAAGGCCTTCTTGCAGGCGGCCGCGGCGGAGTCCTTCTCGAACCAGAACCCGATCAGGAGGTAGGAGGACAGGCCCACCAGCTCCCAGAAGACGTAGAGGGCCAGGAGGTTGTCCGAGAGGACGATCCCGATCATGGAGAAGGAGAACAGGGCCAGGAAGGCGAAGTAGCGGCCGTAGCGGGGGTCGCCGTGCATGTAGCCGGTGGAGAAGAGGTGGACCAGGAAGGAGACCAGGGTGACCACGAGGAGCATCACGCAGGCCAGGTTGTCCACCACCAGGCCCATGGAGATCAGGGGGGCGCCCGCGACATGGATCCAGTCGACCTGGGCCAGCACGCGGAAGCCGGGATCGTTCGCGGCCTGCATGTTCGCGAAGAGGGCGACGGCGATGCAGAGGGCAATCGCCATGGCCGTGGTGGGCAGCCAGTCGCCGTGGCGGGGCAGGCGCTTCCAGGTGAAGATCTGGACGGCGAAGGCCGCCAGGGGCAGGAGGAGGATGGCCATGGCCAGGGCGGCGACGGTGTCGGGGCTCAGCATGGGCATGTCAGGGCTCGTCCCTGAGGCGGTCCGCCTCGTCCACCTGGATGCTCCGGGCGTTGTGGTAGAGCGCCAGGATGATGGCCAGGGCCACCGCGGCCTCGGCCGCCGCCAGCACGATCACGAAGAGGGCGAAGACCTGCCCGTCCAGCCGGCCCGTCGCGAAGCGGGAGAAGGCCGCGAACTGGAGGTTGGCGGAGTTCAGCATGAGCTCAATGCCCATGAGGACGGCCACGGCGTTGCGGCGGGAGAGGACCGAGTAGAGCCCCAGGGAGAACAGGGCCGCCGCGACGAGCAGGGTGGGCTGGAGGGAGAGGATCATGCCCCGGGGCGCCTCCAGTCGCGCCGGGCGATCACGGCGGCGCCGACCATGACCACCAGGAGGAGGACCGAGATGGCCTCGAAGGGCAGGAGGTAGTCCGTCAGCAGGGCCTGGCCCAGGGGGGCCGTCGTGGGCTGGTCGGGCAGGGGCTTGTGGCGCCAGGGGACGCAGAGCTCCGAGAAGACGATGCCCGCGAAGGCCAGGATGGCCGTGAAGGCGGCCCGGCCCCGGTTCCTGGACTCGCTGGAGACCTGGCTGGTGGAGATCCGGTGGGTGAGCATGACGGCGAACAGCAGGAGGACCAGGATGCCGCCCACGTAGATGAGGAGCTGGGTGCCGGCCAGGAAGTCCGCGCCCAGGAAGACGTAGGCCCCGGCCACCCCGAAGAAGGTCAGCAGGAGGGCGAACGCGGCGCGCACGATGTTGTCGGAGAAGACCACGATGCAGGCCGACGCCAGGGTCAGCAGGAGGAAGCCCAGGTAAACGGCCTCGGCGATGGGGTGGGGCATCGTGTTCAGGTCGTCCTATCGTCTTGGCATCAAAGCCCTTGCCGCAGAAACGGGCGCCAGTATAGCGGGCCGGTTCCCGCCGTCAATCCGATTCCCGCGCGGCGGCGGCGATGCGGTGGTGGCAGAGGTCGCAGGACATGCTCACCTGGCCGGCCTCGGCCTCGGCCACCCGGACCTGGACGATGTCCAGGATCTCGTCCTCATGCCCCAGCTCGGGGGCGAACCCCCAGTCCATCCCGGGGAAGCGGGGCCTCATCTCCTCGCTCTGGCGCTGGAGGCGCTTGAGGAGGATGCCCGTGAAGAGGAAGTAGGGGATCATGACGATGCGCGTCGCGCCCAGGGCCGCGCAGCGCCGGACCCCCTCCTCGAAGCGGGGCGAGGTGATCCCGCTGAAGCAGACCTGGACGTCCCTCCACCCGCTCCCCTCCCAGAGGTAGCGGGCGATCTTGTGCAGGTCCGCGTTGGCGTCGGGGTCCGAGGAACCCCGGCCGATGAGGAGGACGATGGTCTTGGAGCGGTCCGGGCCCCAGCCCCGGGCCTTCTCCACGGCCTCGGCCTTGGCCCTCAGCACGGGGAAGAGGCCGGACTGGACGCCGATGGGGGCCCCGTAGCGGAAGGTCACGCCAGGGTGGCGCTTGCGGGCGCCGTCCAGGGAGCCCGGCACGTCCATTTTCACATGTCCGGCAGGGAACAGGATGACGGGGACCGCGGTGATGTCCTTGGCGCCGTCCGCGACCAGGAGGTCCAGGCCCTCGGGCACCTCGGGGTCGCAGTACTCGATGAAACAGCCCTGGACCTTGCGGCCGGGGAAGCGGGCCTTGGCCCGCTCGGCCATCTTGAGGAAGTCCACGTTTCCGTCCATGTCCTTGGAGCCGTGGCCGACGAGGAGAAGGGCGGGGGCGGCCACGGTCTAGGGCTTGGGCGCGGAGGTGCAGGAGCCCCGGCAGGCGTCGATGGACAGGGGGTTGCCCGACTCCAGCAGGGTCAGGGCGGCGGCGTCCAGGAGCAGGAGGACGTAGATCATCGTCTGGGCCGGCATCATCTCGGGCTTGTGCAGGACCATGAGGCCGAAGACCAGGCCCAGCAGGGTGAGGCCGGTCAGCATCAGGGCACAGCGGGTCCTCAAGCCCACCAGGAGGAGAAGCCCGGCGCCGGACTCCAGGAAGGGGATGGCGTGGGCGAAGGACGAGGAGGGGAAGCCGGCCAGCATCGTGCCGTCGAACATCCCCGAGAGCATGGCGACGGTGGCCGTGTAGCCGGGGCCTCCGCCGAGGCCGAACTTGGTCAGCCCGGCAAAGAGGAAGCAGCTCCCCAGCGCGAGGCGCAGCAGGAGGACGGCCAGGGCACGCGGGGAGGGGCTGGAGCAGGGGGTGTTGTTCATGGCGGGGATGATAGCCGTTCAGTCCGCCCGGCAGAACAGGGCCTTGAGGTAGGCCGTCTCCGGGCAGTGCAACGCGACGGGGTGGTCCGGCGCGGCTCCCCGCCACATCAGGACCTGGAGACGGCGGCCGGCCTGGAGGGCGGCGCGGTGCACGGCCGCGCCGAAGGCCTCCTCCGAGACCGCCCCCGAGCAGGAGCAGGTGAGGAGGATCCCGCCCGGCTCCAGGACGCCCAGGGCCAGGCGGTTGATGTCCTCGTACGACCTCAGGGCCGACTCCACGCCCTTCTCCCCGCGCGCGAACTTGGCCGGATCCAGGACGATGACCTCCCATTTCCGCCCCGCGCCGGCGGCCCCCCTCAGGAAGTCGAACATGTCGGCCTGCTGGAAAGCCACTTCCGCCCCGTTGCGCTTCGCGTTGCGCTGGGCGATGGCCAGGGCCTTCTCGTCCAGGTCCACGGAGGTCACGGCGGCCGCGCCGCCCTTGGCCGCTGCGAAGATCCCGAAGGCCCCCGTGTGGCAGAAGGCGTCCAGGACGCGCCGGCCCTTCACGAAGGGCAGGAGGGCCTGGCGGTTGTCCCGCTGGTCGCAGAAGAAGCCCGTCTTATGCCCCTCGCCCAGGTCGGCCTCGAAGGCCAGGCCGTGCTCGCGGACCTCGGACGGCCGCGGGGCCGCCGCGGCCGGCAGGGGGGACATCCCCTCCAGTTCCGCGGAGCGCTTGTCCAGGCGGACGTGGATGGGGAAGCCGGGATACAGGGCCTTGAGCCCCGCGAGGATGCCGGGGAGCCAGGCCTGCATCCCCAGGGAGAAAAGTTCCACCGAGAGCGAGCCTCCCAGGCGGTCCACCACCAGGCCCGAGAGCCCATCGGCCTCGGAGTACACGACCCGGTAGGCGTCGGTCACGGCCTCCAGGCCCAGGGTTTTCCGCCGTAGGCTGTCGGCGGCGGCCAGGCGTCCGGCCAGCCAGGTGTCTTCCAGGGGAGGGCTCGGCCGGTCGGTCAGCATCCTCAACGCGATCTGGGAGCGGGGATTGAAGAGGGCCTGGCCGATCTCCGCGCCGCTGCGGTCCAGGACCCGGACCCGGTCCCCGGGACGGGCCCGGGGATCGGCGCGGGCGATCATCTTGCGGAACACCCAGGGATGGTCCGAGGTGCGGGCGGTCCTGAGCTCGATGACGGGGAAGGGGGGCACCGGGCGAAATTCTAGCAAAGCCCTTGCGCCGATGCCCGCTCCCCGTATCATAAACCGGTCCTGGTCGAGGCGCCCGAGGGGCCTCCCGAGACGACAGAGGCAGCCCCGAGACCCTCTCCAGAAAAGGCAGCATGAGCCCCAACCCATCGTTCGGTAGTGGCATTCCCGAGGATGACGATTCGGAGCGCCAGCCGCCGCTCCCGCCCGCGGCCCCCGGCCTCCCCGACCTTTCCTCCTGGGGAAAGACCGCCCCGGCCCCGGCCTCCATCCCGGACGAGCACGTCTTCGAGCCCGGGGACGACATCGGCAACCGCGCCGACCGCCCCGATCCCAACCAGCAGCCCCGCCCGCGTCGCGGGGGGCGCGGGGGACGAGGTGGCGGGGACCGTCGCGGCAACTACCAGGGTCCGCCCCGCGGCAACTTCCAGCAGGGCGGCCAGGGCGGCGGCGGGTACCAGGGGGGAGGAGACCGTCGCGGCGGCGGCTTCCGCGAGCGCAGGCCCCACATCCCGGGCCCGCCCCCTCCGCCCACCGACCTGCCCGGCAACCCCCTGGTGGTGCCGCGTCCCGACCACACCGTCTCCCGCAAGAACATCGACGCCAACGCCGTCCAGGTCCTCTACCGCCTCCACCGCTCCGGCCACACGGCCTACCTGGTGGGCGGCGGCGTGCGCGACCTCCTCCTGGGCCTCAAGCCCAAGGACTTCGACGTCGGCACCGACGCCAGCCCCCAGCAGGTGAAGCGCCTCTTCCCGAACTGCATGATCATCGGCCGCCGCTTCAAGCTCTGCCACGTGCGTTCCGGGTACCAGATCGTCGAGGTGGCCACCTTCCGCGGCAAGGGCACGGCCTTGGAGGTCGACGAGAGCAAGGCCGACCACGGCCAGACCCCCCTGGACGAGAACGTCTTCGGTACCGCCCAGGAGGACGCGCTGCGCCGGGACTTCACCATCAACGGCCTCTTCTACGACATCGGGACCTTCGCCCTGATCGACTACGTCGGGGGCCTGGAGGACCTCAAGAACAAGCTCCTGCGCACCATCGGGGACCCCGCCGAGCGCTTCCGCGAGGACCCCGTCCGCATGGTCCGCGCGGTCAAGTTCGCCGCCCGCCTGGGCTTCACGTTCGAGGAGAACACCCGCGCGGCCTTTGAGGCCTGCAAGGGCGCCATCTCTGCCGCCAACCCCTCCCGCATGCTGGAGGAATGGTACCGCCTTCTCAACCGTGGCTTCGCCGAGAAGTCCATCGCCCTGATGCGGGAGACGGGGCTCCTGGCCCAGCTCCTGCCCTCCCTGGACGGCGAGGACGCCGCGGCCTCCCGCCGCTGGCTGGCCGCCCTGGACGGTTTCGAGGAGAACTTCCGTCCCCTGCCCAACGCCCTGGCCCTGGCCGGCCTCTTCGGCCCCAGGATCGAGAAGGCGTTGGCCCTGGAGGGCACCCAGGCCGAGGAGGCGCTCCACGGCGTCTGGGCCTCCCTGGAGGAGGACCTCAAGCGCCTTCAGGTCTCCCGCAAGGACCGCGGCATCCTCATGCGGATGCTGCTCTCCCAGTGGCACTTCGCCGCGGAGCCGGACGCCAAGTTCGCCGCCCGCGGGCACTTCCCGGCCGCCGTGGACTTCTTCGAACTGGCCGGTCGGGCCATGGGCAAGGACCTCGCGTCCCTGCCGGCCTGGCGCAAGCTCGAGGCCGAGGTGCCCCGCCAGCGCGTGGAGCAGGAGATGCTTCCCGGCGACGAGGGCGGGGAGCCCCGCCGCCGCCGGCGCCGCCGCCGGAGCCGGGGCGGATCCAGAGGAGGACAGGGCGAAGCCGGAGCCAAGACCATGGCCGCCGGCGCTTCCGCCGGGCCCGACCTGGAGCAGGGCCCGCCGCCCGGCGCCACCGAGGCCCTGTACGAGGCCGACAAGGAGGACGGTCCGGGCTGGATGAGCGAGGAGACGCCCGCGTGAAGATCCTGACCCAGCTTTCCATCTTCCTGATCAACGAGCCCGGTCGCTTGGCCACCCTCACCCACGCTCTGGCCAAGGACAAGAACAACATCAGCGCGCTCACGCTGATGGATTCCACGGAGCACGGGGTCCTGAGGCTGGTGGTGGACGACCCCCCGCGGGCCGCGGCCCTCCTGGAGCGCCTGGGTTTCCAGGTTTCCACGACGGAGGTGGTGGCGGCGGAGATGCCCAACCGTCCCGGCGCCCTGGCCTCCCTGGCCGGGATGCTGGCCGAGAACCACATCAACGTGGACTATGCCTACGTGACCTCGGGCGCGCCGGGGGGGAAGACCCTTTGCGTCCTCAAGGTCCCGTACCTGAACAAGGCCATGGAGGTCCTGCGCAAGGGGCTGGGCCGCACCGCCGACGAGGGGCGTCCGGCCCTCGTGGCCCGCAAGCGCTAGGTTCAGGTCATAAGGGCTGGGCGCTGACCTGGTCTTTGACCCTCCACTCGCCTGCTGCAGGCTTTCCCATTTACGGTATGGCCCGTCTCGCTCGAAGGCGGCAGGACTTAAACCTAAGGCCGGCCATGCTCCCGCTCCGGAGTGGTTTGTCTGCGCCCTTTCGGGCTCCCACCCATGGACCGGTTACGGAGGTCCTTTCGCCCCGGCCTAGCTTGGACTAGGGACGGCTTTCGCCGCCCCGCAACCACAGCCGCCCAGCCGTCTTCGATCCTAGGGGGCGGGAGGCGTTCTGGCAAGCGCTCTACGGTTGAGGATCCGTCGGGGCGGATGAGGCGTTAAGTTTTTTGAGGGTGATGGCGGCGGCTCGTCGGACACTCTGTTCCGAGTCCTTCAGGAGTTTAGCAATGTCCGGAGAAAATTCTTTGGCATCGAGTTCATCCAGGATCGAGATGGCGGCGACACGTACGTTCCACTGCGGATCTTCCAGGAGTTTGGCGATCTCAGGGAAGAATTCCCTAGCGCGGAGAAAGCTTAGGCCACAGGCAGCAAGAATACGAACGTGCTCGTCCGGGTCTGCCAAAAGCTTGATCATGTCCGGGGCATATTCCTTGGCGCCGAGCTTGCCCAGGGCTGAAGCGGTCACGCCGCGCATGGCGGGATTCGGGTCGCCCAGGAACCTGGCGATGTCCGGAGAGAATTCCTTGGCACCGCACTTCCCGAGGGTGTGGACAGCCTCGTAGCGAACCTCCCCATCTGGATCTTCCAAGAGTTTCGCAATGCCTGAGGCGAACTCCTCGGCTCCACGGTAGCCCAGTTCCTTGGTAGCCAGCCGGCGAAGCTCGCTGTCTTTGTCTTTTAGAAGTGCGGCGACATCCCTGTCAGTAGGTTTCAACCCCGGCCGGCCCAGATGGGGCTTCCAGAGCCAGAGCAGGATTCTTCTCTGCCTGGCCCAGGTTGACGAAGCGGTAGGGTTGGGGATGTGCGCCCCGATCATCCATCCCTGAAGCAGCAGGAAGAGGCAGAACAGGAAGAGCCCCACAAGACCCGAGGCCCAACGCCCACCCGAGCCGAACTGAGGCGCCAGCCTCCAAGAGGCATAGGCCAAGATGAGGAGGCAGGGATAGATCAAGAAGGCCCAAGTGCTCCAGAGCAGGGGCACCCGCAGGCGTTCCATGGTGGAGGGCATGGTGGATGTAAGGGGCTCCCATTGCGCCAGCATCTCCACGTGCCCTGCTCCGTTGATCAGGAGATAGAGCAGGAGGATGATCGGCACCCAGATCTGGAACCAGGGGAGGCGGGCCTTGAGCGGGATCTTCCCGGGGGTCATCGACCCTTCGGCAGGATCACCGACACCGCCAGCTGGCCGGGATCCAGGATGCGGTCCCTGAGCGCCTCGACCTCGGCCATGGAGCAGGCCCTGAGGCGCTCCGCATAGTCCTCCAGCGCCACCTGCTGGAAATGCGCCGCCAGGGCCGCCGAGGCCAGGGCCTGGGGCGCGTCCAGGACCCGGATCCAGGAGCCCAGGGCCTTGCGCCGGGCCCTCTCCAGGTCCTCCCGGCGGAAGCCCTGCCTGCGGGCCTGGGCGATCCCCTCCAGGATCCTGGCCTCCAGCTTCTGGGGGTCCCTCGTCTGCCCTCCGACCGCCGCGTAGGCGAAGCCCCGCTCCGCCAGGTAGCCCGCCGCGAATTCCTCGTCGATCAGCCCCGATTCGTACAGCTCCTGGTGGAGATCGGCCGAGCGGTCGAACAGGAGGGCCAGGCAGAGCCCGGCCGCGATGCGCCGCTCCAGCAGGGGAAGACCCGAGGCGGCCGGGGCCGGATCCTTGAAGCCCATCAGGAACTGGGGCTGGGAGACCTCCATCCGTCTCGAAATGCGCCGCCCGGCCGGCCTCAGGGGTTCGGAAGGAAGGACGTGGCGCGGCCGGCTTCCGCGCCGGGTCGGGACGGAGTCCCGGACGGCGCGGAGAAGGTCCTTCATGCGCAGGTCCCCGACGGCCACCAGGCAGAGGTTGGAGGGGTGGTAATAGGCGTTGTGGCAGGCGCGGAGGTCCGCGGGCGAGATGGCCTTCACGCTGGAGACCGTCCCGGCGATGTCCAGGCGGGCCGGATGCCGCTTCAGGAGGATCTGGTGGAGGTTCTCGGAGAGCCTCGACCCGGGGGAGTCCAGGTACATCCGGACCTCCTGGAGGATGATGCCGCGCTCCTTCTCCACCTTGTCCGGCGCGAAGGGGGGATGGAGCACGAAGCCGAGCAGGAGCCGGAGGTTCTCGTCCCAGCGGTCGGGGGCCGAGAAGAGATAGGCCGTGGTGCCATAGTCCGTGAAGGCGTTGGAGTAGGCGCCCCGGGCGGAGAAGAGGTCGGACGCGTTCCCTTTGGGTGTCTCGAAGAGGACGTGCTCCAGGAAGTGGGCCACCCCGGGCGGGGTGCGCTTGCCGGAGGGCAGGACGAGGTCGGTCGAGCCGTAGTCCGTCCCCAGCACCGCCAGGCGCTCCGCGAAGCCTGGGCGGCGCAGGAGGAGGACGGCCATGCCGCCGGGGCCCGTGGCGCGCTCGAGGGGGATCCTCATGTCCGCGCCTTCGAGGTCAGGAGGAAGGTCCCGGCCAGGGCCCAGCGCCTGGCCGCCGCCGCGGCCTGTTCGGGGGTGACGGTCCGGGCTTCCCCCAGGACCTCGGCCGGGGAGCGGGGTGTGCCGTTCAGCCAGCCTTCCAAATGGAGGGCGATGAGGCGGGAGGGGGAGTCCTCCAGGGTGCGGACGCGGTTGACCAGGGTCCTCAGGCTGTCCCGCCATTCGGCCTTGGAGATCAGGTTTTTCTGCACGGCGGCCACCTGGTCCAGGATGAGGGCCTCGGCCCTCTCGGCCTGGGCCGGGGAGACGCCCGCCGAGACCAGCAGGAGCCCCTTGGTCTTCTCCAGCGAGCTGGAGACGTCGTAGGCCAGGCTCCGCTTCTCGCGGACCTCGCGGAAGAGCTTGGCGTGGGAGCCCCCGCCCAGGAGCATGTTGGCCATCACCAGGGCGCTGAAGCCCCGCTCGCTCCAGGCCGTGTTGGCGCGGAAGCCCAGGCAGAGGCGGGCCTGCTCCACGGCGGCGTGCTCCGTCTCCCGTTTCGGCTGTGCGGGGCGTTCCCGCCGGAAGCCGGTTCCCGGCATCGGCTCGGCCCGGCCCGAGCGGAGCGGCAGGAGGGCCCCGGCCAGGAGGTCGGCCATGCGGACGGGGTCGAAGTCCCCGACCGCATAGGCCAGGACGGGCCGGCGGGCGGCGGTGCGGCGCCAGAATCCCAGGAGGCCTTCCGGGGTCTGGCGGTCCAGGGCCGCGGGCGTGCCCAAGCGTCCCAGGCGGTAGGGCTCCCGTGCGCAGACCACCCTCAGGCAGCTCAGGCTGGCCCAGGAGGGGCGGTGGTTGCGGGAGGAGGCGATGACATCCTTCAGGT
>JAHFOU010000108.1 GCA_023261525.1 Planctomycetota bacterium
CGGGAAATCCGGCGGAACGGGCCAGGAGGGCGTAGCTTGTCAGGGCGGAGGAGGGAAGGCGTCGGAGGGTCTCCAGGACCCTACGCTGGAAAGCGGTCAGGCCGTCCAGGTCCACCGGGATCGCCTGCAGGGCGCTGGGACGGCCCTTCAGGTAGGCCCGGAAGGGGGAAGCCCAGGCGCGGGGGAGGGGCGGAAGCTTCCGGACGTCCGATCGCCAGTGCAGTCGTCTTAGGCGACCCTCGCGGATTTCCAGAAGCAAGCCGGCCTGCTTCCCGAACAGGGGCCAGGGGTGCGAGAAGCTCCCGTTGGCATTGCGGTTCAACGGCAAGGGGTCGCCACCAGCTCCAGGGGCCGGCACCGGCCCTTCGCGCCCAGGATCTCGAGACGGACGTTGCGGCCCGGGCCGGTCGCGGCCGTCCAGGCGGCCGGGTCCAGGCGTGCGGCCGGACGTCCGTTGACGGAAAGGATGAGGTCCCCCGGAAGGATGCCGGCCGATTCGGCCGGGGATCCCTGGGCCACGGTCTCCACCAGGGCGGCCTGGGTCACGGAGGCCAGGTCGGTGGACACATGGCGGAATCCCAGGCCCAGGCCGGGGGCCTGGAGGGTGGGGTTGGGGATGCGGAGGTCCCCCAGGAGGCGCCAGGAAGCCGGGGGCTGGGAGGGAGCGGCCTTCGGCGCCGTCGGGATGGGCGCGGCGGCCAGGGCCGGGCCGTCCCGCTGGGGCGCGGGGCGGAAGGTCCAGGCGACGCCCAGCGCCAGGAGCAGGGCGGCGGCCGCCGCGGCCGGAAGGCGGCGGAAGGCGACGGTGCGGACGACGGGCTTCTCCAGAATCCGTTCGCGCAAGCGGCTCTCGAAGGCGGCGGGATCGGGGAGGGGGACGGCCTCGGGGCGGACCGCCTGGCGGATCCGGTCGTAGTCGGCCAGGACCTGGGCGCAAGGCGGGCAGCAGGCCAGGTGGGCCTCGATCTCCAGGCGGCGGGAGTCCCCAGGGAGGAAGCGCCCGTCGAAATGGTCCGAAAGCAGGGGGCGGACCGTCTCGCAGATCATCGGTCCATCCTCGCACGGAGCTTTTCCTGGAGGGTCTTGCGGGCGAAGGAGAGGCGGGACCAGACCGTGCCCTCGGGCACCCCGAGGGTCCTGGCGATCTCGGCATGCCCGAGACCCTGGACCTCCCGAAGGAGGAAGACCTCCCGGTGGCGGTCCGGGAGCTCGTCCACCGCCTGGAGGATGAGGGCCCTCAGGTCCTCGCCGGATTCCGGCGCGACGGGGGCCTCTTCCACGGCCTCGGCGTCCCGCAGGACCCGGCGCTCGACCTGGAGGCGGCGCAGGTGGTCCTTGGCCAGGTTCCCTGCGATCTGGTACAGCCAGCGCTCACAGGCCTGGGTGTCCTTGAGGCTTCCCAGGCCGCGATAGGCCCTCACATAGGTCTCCTGGAGGAGGTCCTCGGCGGTGCCGGGATCCTTGACCGACCTCAGGAGCATGGAGAAGATCCGCTCCCGGGACTCCCGGACCAGGCCATCAAAGGCCTCGGGGTGTCCCATCCGATGCTCGGAGGCCAGGCGGGCCAGGCGATGGGGAAAGTCGTCCGCGGGGACCACATCCCGGATTCTATTCCGGAACACGTTTCCTGGGAAGGGGTTATGAAGTAAATGGCCGATCATCAGGGAAGGAAGCATGATCTTGCCTCCAGGACGAAGGGGAGCCTCCTTCCTTCACCCAAGGTCCTGATCACCCGCAGGGTCGTCCCCGAGGCCCGCCGGGCCCTGGAGGCCGCCGGAATCCGGGTGGAGGAGGGAGGGGGCCGCCCCATGCCGCGCAGGGAGCTCCTGCGCCGGGCCCGGGGGATGGACGGCCTGCTCTGCATGCTCTCGGATCGGGTGGATGCGGAGCTTCTCGACGCCTGCCCCCGCCTCAGGGTGGTCGCCAACTATGCCGTGGGCTTCGACAACCTGGACCTGGCCGCCGCCTCCGCCCGGGGCGTGGCCCTGACCAACACCCCCGAGGTCCTGACGGGGGCCACGGCCGAACTGGCCTGGGCCCTCCTCCTGGCTTGCGCCCGCCGGGTCCTGGAGGGGGACCGCCTGGTGCGTGCCGGAGCTTTCCGGGGCTGGGATCCCCTGCTCCTGTTGGGCTCAGGGCTGGAGGGAAAGACCCTGGGCATCGTCGGGCCGGGGCGCATCGGCCGGACGGTGGCCCGCATCGGACGGGGCTTCGGGATGCGCATCCTACGGGCCGGACGGGGGGATCCCCGGGGCCTGGCGCGCCTTCTCAAGGCTTCCGACGTGGTCTCCCTCCATGTGCCGCTGACGCCCGCCACCCGTCACCTCATCGGGAAGCGGGAGCTGGGTCGGATGAAGCCCGGGGCCATCCTGGTCAATACGGCGAGGGGGCCGGTGGTGGACGAGAAGGCCCTGGTGGAGGCCCTGCGTTCCGGGCGCCTGGGCGCGGCTGGGCTGGATGTTTTCGAGTTCGAGCCCCGCCTGGTGCGGGGGCTGGTCCGCCTGCCGAATGCGGTCCTCCTTCCCCATCTGGGGAGCGCCACCCGGGAGGCCCGCCGGGCCATGGCCGTCCGGGCCGCGGAAAACCTGATCGCAGGCCTTTCGGGCAGGCGTCCCAAGGACCTCCTTGCCACCCTTCCCAGGGCTTGACTTCCGTGTGAGGCGGGTTAGAGTGGGCTTGTCAGTCAAGGATGACTGGCACGGGCGCCACACGGAGGATTCAGGCCATGCGCATCAACACCCAGGTCCCCGCCATCGGTACGCTTCGGGAGCTCCAGAAGAGTTTCCTGGACGTCCAGCGTCTCAACGAACGTCTCTCTTCGGGCAGCAAGATCAACCGGGCCTCCGATGCCCCTGCGGCCCTGGTGCTCTCGGAGCGCTTCCGGGCCCAGCTGGCCGAATTCTCGCAGGCCGGCGAGAGCCTGGCCCGCACCGGCAGCGTCTTGAACACCGCCGACGGGGCCTTCGCCCAGGCCGGCGACCTCCTGGTCCGGGGCCGGGCCCTGGCCGTCGAGGCCGCCAACGCCCAGTCTCCCGAGGAGCTCCAGGCCCTCCAGGGCGAGGCCAACGGCATCCTGGACGGCCTGCGCCGCATCGGGGCCTCCACCTCCTTCGGCGGACAGAAGCTGACGGACGGGTCCCAGGCCTTCACGGTCCAGAACGCGGATCCGGCCTTCTCCGACATCCAGGTCCAGCAGACCCGCGGCGGTTTCGCTCCGGGCGGTGTGAACGTGACCGTCACGGCCGCCGCCAGCCAGGGCCAGCTGGGCGGGGCGATTGCCGCCAATCAGGTGGGGGACGCCCAGATCACGGTCCGCGGGGCCTCCGGGACGGTGGTCCTGGACCTTGCGGCGGGCTCGACCCGCGCCGAGGTCGCCGCGGCCATCAACGGCGTGACCGACCAGACCGGGGTCCAGGCCGATGCCGTGACAGGGGAGATCCAGGCCTCCGCCGTGGGCTCCGCCAACTTCGCCGAGGTCCGCAACCTCTCCGGCACCCTGACCGGGGTGGCTGGAACAGTGGAAGGGCTGGCCCACGGCACCGACGTCCAGGCCCAGGTCGGGGGCGTCCAGGTGACGGCCCAGGGCAACGTGATCCAGGCCCACACGGGGGATCTCGACGCCCGCATCACCCTCGCCGACGGGACCGGGGCGGGAAGCTACGCCTTCCAGGTCACGGGGGGCGGGTACCGCTTCCAGGCCGGGCAGGACGCCGCGGCGGGCGGGTCCTTCTCCATCCCCAGCATCCTCCCTTCCGACCTGGGCCGGGGCGCCTCGCCGGCGGGCCTGGAATCCGTGGGGACGGGCGGGGCCAACAGCCTGCTCAACAACCCGGAGGGGGCGGGGCGGGTCTTCGAGGCGGCCCTGGACGACCTGACCCGGGCCCGGGGCCACCTGGGGGCCCTCCAGAAGAACACCTTCGAGAGCCTCTCGAACAGCTTCGCGGTGTCCTACGAGAACATCGCCGCGGCGAACTCCCAGATCCGCGACACCGATTTCGCCCAGACCCTGGCGGAGCTCTCCTCGGCCCGGATCCGCTCCCAGGCCGGGATCTTCATGCTCCAGCAGTCCAACCTGGACGCCGGGAGCGTGCTCAGGCTTCTCGGCCAGTAAGCCTCCTGAAGACGAACTGGTTGTTCCCCAGCCTTCCCCCGACGGTGCGGATCCTGCGGAGAACGAAGCCCCGCGGAGCGAGGAAGTCGACCACGGCATCGGGTGAGGCCGTTTCGAACGGGTAGCCGCCCACCCAATCCACCAGATCGGTCCAGGGGGACATCCCCCGGTGCTGGGCGTACCCTCGCCACGTCGCGAAGGGGCGGCCCCGGAGCAGGTCGAGGAGGAGGCGGGGGCCCCAGAGCCAGAAGAAGGAGGCGGTCAGCAGTATGGGACGCAGGAAAGGGCAGCGGCAGTAGATCCTCTTGATCCTGCGCCAGGCTTCGCTGACCCAGCCCTGGTCGTTGTACAGGGCGATGAAGAGGGTTCCCCCCGGCTTCACCCGATCTGTGAGGACCGCCAAGGCTTCCCAGAGGCGTCCCGTGTGGTGCAGGACCCCCCAGCTGTAGACCAGGTCGAAGCGGTCCAGGGAGGCCAGGTAGGAGGGGTCGAGGAGCGAACCCTGTTCCACCTTCCAGCCCGGGTCGTCAGGGAAGGTGCGTGACCTCAGGGCAGAGGCGCAGGCCACGGCCTGGAGGTCCAGGTCGAAGGACAGTACCGTCGCGCCGAGCCGGCGTGCGGCCAGGGAGGAGAGGCCGCTCCCTGAGCCCGCGTCCAGCAAGGTCAGGCCGTCCAGGGTATGGACATCCAGCATCTCGCCCAGGGAGCGCTCGGCGTGCAGAATCTGGGCGTCCCCGAGACCGTCGAGGAAGCGTTGCCAGTTCCTTCCGAACGCGAAACGTTCTTCTCGGTCCGGAGGCATCACGGGCTTGGCGCTGAGGAGGGAGAGGCGGCGGGTTCCACCCAGGTCTTCTGCCAGAGTTCCAGGGTCAGCAGGGCCCAGAGCCGGTGGGCATGGTAGGCCCGGCCCGAGACGTGCTCGTCCACCAGGGTGCGCACGGCCTCCGGCCGGAACAGCCCCCGTCCCAGGGCCTTCTGGGAAAGCAGGGTCTCCCTCAGGAATCCCGACATCTCCGACCTCAGCCAGCGGCTGACCGGGACGGCGAAGCCCATCTTGGCCCTCCAGACGCTCCGGGAGGGGAGGCGGGGGGCCATGGCCCGCTTCAGGCAGAGCTTGCCCCCGAGGAGGCCGACCTTTTGCGAGGACGGGATGCGCAGGGCGAACTCGATCAGCTTGTGGTCCAGGAAGGGGCCCCGGCATTCCAGGGAGTGGGCCATGGAGGCGATGTCCACCTTGGTCAGCAGGGCGCAGGGCAGGTAGCTCTGGAGGTCCACGGCCTCCATGCGGTCCACGACGTCGCTGAATCCCGCCCCCAGCCCTCCCAGCCACTCGAAGGGCTCCAGACCCCCGGCGGCGCGGTGGGCTTCCGGGCTCATCAGGGCCGCGCGGCGGACGGGATCGAAGAAGGCCACCCAGTGGGCGTAGCGCCGCATCGGATCGGGGTCCGAGACCTCCAGGAAGCGCCGGGCCATGCGGCCGAGGCCCTTCTCGTCATGGCCGGGCAGGGATTTCAGGAGGGCCTCGGGCGCTGCGCGGACCCAGGCCGGGAGGCTGCGCCAGCGCTCGAAGGCCAGGTTGGCCCGGTAGCGGGGATAGCCGCCGAAGGCCTCGTCGCCCCCGTCCCCGGTCAGGGCCACCGTCACGTGGCGGCGGGCATGGGCCGAGACCAGCCAGGTGGGCAGGGCCGAGGAGTCCGCGAAGGGCTCGTCGTACTGCCAGGCCAGCTTCGGGAGAAGGGCCATGGCGTCCGGTCGGACGATCTCCTCCCGGTGCTGGGCCCCGATGCGGGCCGCCACGGCCCGGGCATGGGCGGTCTCATCATAGGCCGCCTCCTCGAAGCCGATGGAGAAGGTGCGTACAGGGGACTTGGATTGGAGGGCCATGGAGGCCGCCACGGCCGAGGAATCCACCCCGCCGGAGAGGAAGGCGCCCAGGGGGACCTCGCTGATCATGCGCAGGCGCACCGCCTCGTCCAGCTGGGCGCGGAGGGCCTCTTCCAGGGCCTTTCCGGTGAGATTGAGTTTTTCCGCTCCGGATTCGAGACGCCAGTAGGGCTTCACCGTCACGCGCCCGTCCTGCCAGGTGAGCACGTGGGCGGGCGGGAGCTTGCGGATGCCCCGGAAACCTGTCCAGGGATGGGGCACGTACTGGAAGCTGAGGAAGAGGGCCAGGGCCTGGGGATCGACCTCGCGGGGGACCCCGGGCAGGGCCAGGAGGGCCTTGATCTCGGAGGCGAAGGAGAGGGTGCCGTCGGCGTCCATGCGATAGACGAAAGGCTTCACGCCCAGGCGATCCCGGGCCGCCAGCAGGCGGCGCGTGCGGGCGTCCCAGAGGGCGAAGGAGAACATGCCGCGGAGGTCCTCGACGCAGGCGTCGCCCTTCTCCTCATAGAGGTGGAGGATGACCTCGGTGTCCGAGCGCGTGCGGAAGCGATGCCCCTTGGCCTCCAGCATCGGCCTCAGCTCCCGGTAGTTGTAGATCTCCCCGTTGAAGGTGATCGTGACCGGGGCGCAGGGGCTCGTCATGGGCTGGGCCCCGGTATCCAGGTCGATGATGGACAGGCGCTGGTGGCCCAGGAGGACGCGGGGGTTGCCCTCCTCCAGGTGAACCCCGTCCCCGTCCGGGCCCCGGTGGACGATCATGCGCATCATGCGGCGGAGCTCCCGCTCGCCGAGGTCGGCGGGGGGGCGGGAGGTCAGGATGCCCGCGATCCCGCACATCAGCGGGCCGCCTGACGATAGACGGCCAGGGTGGCCTCGGCCATGGCCTCCACGGTGTAGCGTCGGGCGCGTCGACGGCCTTTTTCGATCAAGTCCCGGCGCAGGGCGGGCTCCGTGGCGATCCGGGTCAGGGCCTTGGCGATGGCCCCGGGATCCGCCGGATCGCAGAGCAGGCCGGCCTCGCCGACGACCTCCGGTCCCGCCCCCGCCGTGGTCCCGATCACGGGGCAATCGTAGGCCATGGCCTCTACCCAGGGGAAGCCGAAGGTCTCGTACCAGGAGACCAGGCAGAGGGCCGTCGCGCCCCGGTACAGGGTTGCCAAACGGGAATCGTCCAGGCCAAGAGGCCCCGGGAAGTCCAGGCCAGGGGCCTGGAGCCTTGAGATGCGCTCCCCCACCACGCCCGGCCCCTTCGGCTCGGCCCCGACCAGGATCAGGCGGTGCGGAAGCCCCGAGGCGGATTTGAAGCGGGCAAAGCCCTCCAGGAGGTTTCCCAGGTTCTTGC
>JAHFOU010000109.1 GCA_023261525.1 Planctomycetota bacterium
TGGTCGTGCAACGCGTCGAATGGGATTCGAACCTGATATCGCAAGCGAAGGGTTTCACTCGGCCTTGCATCACGATTGCGAATCTTGGGGTGGAACCGATGGGGGGTATCCCTTGTTCATGTCGTGTTTTCGTAGACGGGCGTGCCATCATGATCACCGGCACTCGCGGCAGAGGCCTGTATCTCAATCCACAGGAGTCCACCGACGAGGCATTCCCCGCTGTAGCCTTCAAGATCGCTCCAGGCCAGCACGCCTACCGCATCGTCCTGGACCCGGACGACGGGATCTGGGAAACCGACGAGACGAACAACGTCCTCGAAGGGAAGTTCGAAGTCCCGAATCCAGATAAGAAGTAGCCGAGTTTCTGCTTTAATCCCTACCCCCATGCCCTCCACCCCCGCCCTCCAGGCCTTCCTCGCCGAACAGCGCCTCCTGGTCATGGCGCCCCACGCCGACGACGAGGTGGCCGGGGCCGCCGGCCTCATGCACCGCGTCAAGCAGGCCGGGGGCAAGGTCTACGTCGTCGTGATGTCCATCGGCGACCTCAAGCACTACGACAATACCCAGGGCGTCACCAAGGGCCACACCCGCCGCGAGGAGCTGGCCGAGGCCATGAAGTTCCTCAAGGTGGACGACTACGAGATCCTGCTCGAGGACGACGACCTCCACCTCCGCCTCGACGCCATCCCGCGCCGCGACCTGGTCAACCTCCTCGAGCGCGAGGGCCGCCTGGCCACCGACAAGGTCCAGCCCACGATGGTCGTCATCCCTGCGCCCTCCTTCAACCAGGACCACGAGGCCGTCTACAAGGCCGGGATCACCGTCTGCCGCCCCCATCTCTCCTCCATGAAGGCCTTCCAGCGCATGGTGCTCGTGGCCGACGCGCCCCAGCTGGCCTGGAACCGCGAGCCCTTCCATCCCAACTTCTACGTCGACCTCTCCGACTGCCTGGACGTCAAGCTCGAGGCCTACCGCAAGCACAAGTCCCAGCTGCGCCCGCCGCCCCATCAGGGGGGCGTGGACGCCCTGGAGGCCCTGGCCAAGATGCGCGGGCGGGAGATCTCGGTGGAGGCCGCCGAGGCCTTCGAGTGCATGCGGATGGTGCTCTAGCTCTCCGACCGGCCGATGCGTCTCCTCATGGTCTGCGACTACCTGGGCTCCGCCAACCCGAGCGGCGCCGGACGCTACGCCCTGGAGATGGGACGGGCCCTTCAGAAGCTGGGCCACCCCGTTCGGATTTTGGCGGGGGGGGCTCCCGAGGATGCGGAGACCGAGGGCGCCGACGGCTGGCCCGCCATCTCCCGTTTCCCCTTCCCGGCCTCCGGGGGCCGCCTGCGCTGGCTCCTTTCGGGAGGGAGGGGCGGGATCCGCCGGGCCTACGAGACCCTTGCCGCCTCCTTCCGGCCGACCCATCTGCTGATCCACCAGCCCCTTTCCGGCCGGGCCGTCCTGCCCGCCGCGCAGGGAATCCCGGCGACCTATCTCTTCCACTCCTCCTGGGGCGCCGAGCTGGAGGCCGAGGGGGCCGGGCCCTGGCAACGTTGGCCCCGGGACTGGATCGAGCGGAGGGTCCTGGCCGGCTGTGTGCGTGCGGCGGCCCTCAGCCGCTACATGGAGGGGGAGTTGAGGCGCCGTCACCCGGGCCTGGATCTTCCCCTGAAGCTGGTTCCTGGAGGGGCCGACCTGGAGCGCTTCCGCTATACCGCAGATCCCCGGCAGGGACGGGAGGCCTTGGGCCTTCCCCTGGATGCTCCCGTGGTCCTCACCGTGCGCCGTCTGGTGCCCCGCATGGGCCTGGAGGCCCTGCTGGAAGCCTGGCGGGTGGTCCTGGCCCGCCATCCGAGGGCCTGCCTCCTGGTGGCCGGTCGGGGGCCTTTGGAGGCGGCGCTGAAGGCGAGCCTCCCTCCCGGCGCCCGCCTCCTGGGCTATCTTCCGGAGGAGGCCCTGGCCCGCCACCTGGCCGCCGCGGACCTCTTCGTCCTGCCCAGCCAGCGCCTGGAGGGCTTCGGCATGGTCATCGCCGAGGCCATGGCCTGCGGCACCCCGGTGCTGGGCACCCCGGTGGGGGCCATTCCCGAGGTGATCGGCGCCTTCGACCCTTCCCTGGTCTCGGGGGACCTGGCCTCCGCGATCTCCGCCCTGCTCGATGACCCGGCCCGCCTGACGACGATGCGCCCGGCCTGCCGGGCCCATGCCGAGAAGCACTTCTCCTGGGAGAAGGCCGCCGCCTCCCTCGCGGACTGGATCGCCTCCGCCTCGTGAAGACCGTCAGCGCCGTCATCGTCAACCGCAACGGCCAGAGCCTCTTCGCCGGGGAGCAGATCCCGGACGTGGCCAGGCACTACCACGGCCGGCCCATGCTCGAGGGCTGCCTGACGGCCCTGGCCCCGCTTGCCCAGGATCCGGACGCCGAGCTCCTCCTGGTGGACAACGGATCCACGGACGGCTCGGTGGAGATGCTGAGGGCTTCCTTCCCTTCGGTTCGCCTGATCCTGAATCCGGAGAACCGGGGCTTCGCGCCGGCCGTCCTCCAGGCCGCGGCGCTGTCCTCGGCGCGCTTTCTCCTGCTGGTCAACTCGGATGTCATCATCGATCCCCCTCGGGTGAGGCGCCTGATCCGGGAGATGGAATCCCGTCCGAAGCTGGGCGTTCTGGCCTGTCGGACCGAGTATCCGGGCGGGCTCCTCCAGGCCCCGGCCTCCTTCCTCCCGACCCCGGGCCGGGTCCTGGCCCAGCTCCTGGGCCTGGGCCTGCCGCATGACCGGAGCTTCGACGCGGGGAGCTACGGGGAGCCGGAGTGGGTGGCGGGAGGGCTGCTCCTCATCCGCCGCGAGGCCTGGGACGCGGTGGGAGGCTTCGACCCGGGATTCCTCTTCTACGAGGAGGACGCGGACCTCTGTCTCCGCCTGCGGGCGGCCGGATGGGGGATCGGATACACGCCGGAGGTCACCGTGATGCATGTCCGGGCGGCCACGGCGGAGCGGGACCCGGCCTTCTCGCTCACCCAGCGGTACCGGAGCCTCCTGCACTATGCCGGGAAGCATTTCCCATGGCCGGCGGTCCTCCTGATCCGTCTCGTCCTCTGCCTCAGGATGCTGGTGAGGGCGCTCGTGGCCCTGGTCCGGGGGGAGCCCGTGGCCGGGGCTGCCCTCCGTCTTGCCGCGGAGGCCCTTACCAGAGCCTGAAGAACCTCCGCCCGCGCCGGTGGAAGCGGCGCACGGCCGCCGCGTTGGGGTAGGAGAAATGCGAGGACGGGACTGAGGGATCCTGGGGGATCTCCCTCCGCGGATCCTCGAGAGCCTTCACGACGAGGTCCGCCCCCCGCTCGGCGCATTTCCGGTACAGGGAGAAGTAGGAGTCGACGTCCTGCACGGGGAAGGCGGCCTGGCCCAGGAAGGGGCCCTGGTCGATCTCGTCCGTGATGCCGTGCAGGGTGACGCCGGCCGTCTCCACGCCCTGTTCCAGCACCCAGAAGACGGGGGAGACGCCCCGGAAGGACGGGAGGCGGGAGGGGTGGAGGTTCCAGGCCGGGGCCAGGGCCCTCAGTTCCTTGCCCAGGATCTGGTTGAAGAAGACCGCGACCAGGACCTCGGGCGCGAAAGCCCGCAGGGCCTCCAGGGTGGCGTCGTCGTTGATCCCTTTCACCGGGAGATGACGGGCCTTGGGATGCTCCGTCAGCACCTGTCTCATGGAGAGGTATTTCCATCCCGGGCGGGGGCGTCCGCGGACCTGCTCGGCCCGGGCGGCGGCGGCCACGGCCGCGCTCATCAGGCCCATGACCCCGAGGTAGACGGGGCCGCTGAGGCTCCGGGTGGCCCGGACCCCGTCCAGGGCGCTCCGCTTGGCGGTGGCGAGCTTGGGTGTGGTGACGACCAGGCTTTCCAGGTCGGGCCGGGCGGTGAGGATGCGGTCCAGCACGTAGGGGGCGTGGTGGTGATGCCAGGGAAGCAGGAAGGCGGCGCGCCGGATCATGCGCCGAGCTGCCGGTAGAGCCTGAGGTAGCCGTCCACCATGGCGTCCACGGTCAGGGTGTCCAGGGCCTGGCGGCGGGCGCACGCGGCCATGGCGGGGGGCGTCCGCCGGCCCAGGGCCGCCGCCAGGGCGGAGGGGTCCGCCGGAGGGACGAGGAGGGCGGTGACGCCGTCCTCCAGGATCCCCGGGACGCCTCCCACCCGGCTGGCCACGATGGGCAGGCCGGCCATCATGGCTTCCACGACGACCATCCCCTGGGCCTCGTACCGGGAGGGCAGGACGAAGAGGTCGGCCGACGCCAGACAGCGGGGGACATCGGTGCGTAGGCCCAGGAAGTGGACGCGGCCGGCCAGGTCGGGCCGGGCGGCGCGGGCCTCCAGGGCCGGTCTCATGGGGCCATCGCCCACCAGGACGCCCTGGACGGCGCGGTCGGGGACGGCGGCAAGCGCTTCCAAGAGGACATCCTGGCCCTTCTCAGGACTCAAGCGTCCCACAGCGACGACGAGGAAGGCTTCCGCAGGGAGGCCCAGGGCCTTCCTGGCTTCCTGTTTCGTCGGGAGGTCCCGGAAGGGCGCCGGATCCACGCCATTGGGGAGGACGGCGTACTTCTCCCGGGGGGCCAGTCCCAGGGCCACCTGCTCTTCCAAATCCGCCGGGGTCAGGGCCACCACCCGGTCCGAACAGGCCTCGGCCAGCCTGCGCAGGCCCAGGAAGAGGGGGCGGAGGCGGGGCCGGTCCGTCACCGAGGGGACGGCCCCCTTGGCCGCGAAGATATGCCCCTGGGCCGTATAGACCACGGCCGGAACCCCCGCCAGGCGGCCCGCCAGGCCCCCGAGCAGGCCGGCCTTGGAAGTATGGGTGTGGACCAGGGTGGGGGCGGAGCGGGAGAAGTGCCGGGCCAGGGCCAGCAGGGCCAGAGCATCCCGGCCGGGATGGACCTCCCGGCGGAGCCGGGGCAGGAGGGTGACCTCCACGCCCAGGGCCCTCATCTCCGGGAGGATGGACCCCTCGCTCCCTTCCTCCGGTCCCGAGACCACCTCGCAGGGGATGCCGCGGGCCTTCAGGCCCCGGACCAGGTTGAACAGGGTGAGCTGGGCCCCGCCCCGGATGAGGCGGGTGATGACATGGGTGACCCGCATGGGGGGAAAATCATACCGGGTGGGGCAAGGCGGAGACGAAGAGTTAATCTCGTTGACCGGCCTGGGGGCGTTGCTAAGATGCCTGCCGCCATGGCCTTGGGACTCGACAGCCTTCTCGGTTTCTTCTCCCACGACATCGGGATCGACCTGGGCACGGCCAACACCCTGGTCTGCGTCCGGGGCAAGGGCATCGTCCTGTCGGAGCCTTCCGTGGTGGCCGTCAAGAAGGGCACCAACGAGGTCCTTCTGGACGGGGACGCCGTCGGCAACCGCGCCAAGGCCATGCTCGGCAAGACCCCCGGCAACTATGAGGCCATCCGCCCCATGAAGGACGGGGTGATCGCCGACTTCGAGATCACCGAGGCCATGCTCAAGTACTTCATCCGCCGGGTCCACAAGCGCACGCGCATGATCTCCCCCCAGGTCGTCATCGCCGTGCCCTCCGGGATCACGGCCGTGGAGCGCCGGGCCGTGGTGGGCGCCGCCCGCCGTGCCGGGGCCCGGGGCGTCTTCCCCATCGACGAGCCGATGGCCGCGGCCATGGGTGTGGGCCTGCCGGTGGCCGAGCCGGTGGCCAGCATGATCGTGGACATCGGGGGGGGCACCACGGAGGTGGCCGTCATCTCCATGGGGGGCATCGTTACGGGCGAGTCCATCCGGGTGGCCGGCAACGAGTTCGACGAGGCCATCATCCAGCACATGAAGCGCAACTTCAACCTGCTCATCGGCGAGAACACGGCCGAGAAGATCAAGATCCAGATCGGGTCGGCGGGGCCCCTGGAGCAGGAGCTGACCATGGACGTGCGCGGGCGCGACACCGTGGCCAACCTTCCCCGGCATACGTCGATCTCGAGCGAGGAGATCCGCAAGGCCTTGAAGGAGCCCGTCCAGGCCATCGTCGACGCCATCAAGATGACCCTGGAGCGCACCCCGCCCGAGCTGTCCGGCGACCTGGTGGCCAGCGGGATCACCATGGCCGGCGGCGGAGCCATGCTCCGCGGGATCGACAAGGTGCTCAGCGCCGAGACGGGCCTGCCCGTCCGCGTCGCCGAGGACCCGCTCACCGCTGTGGCCCGCGGCACCCTGATCTACCTCGAGCACTTCGATCAGATCCGTCCGAAGCTCGAACGCTCCGAAGAGGAGTAGGCTTTGCGTCTGGTTTCCTGGAACGTCAACGGGATCCGCTCCGTGGCGGCCAAGGGCTTCCTGCATTGGCTGGCGTCCGAGCGTCCGGATGTCCTCGGCATCCAGGAGATGAAAGCCAAGGAGGACCAGATCCCCGCGGAGCTGACTTCCGGGCTGGAGGCCGCCGGCTACACCGTGCACTGGTTCCCCGCGGAGCGCCCCGGCTACAGTGGCACGGCGACCTTCTCGCGCAAGCCGCCGAAGTCCGTCCGGCGCGGGATGGGGGTGGCCGAGTTCGACCGGGAGGGACGCACCCTGGTCACGGACCACGGGGACTTCCTCTTCGTGAACTGCTACTTCCCCAACGGCAAGAGCGGGCAGGAGCGCCTGGACTACAAGATGCGCTTCAAGGAGGCCATCGCGGATTTCTGCGACGGGCTTCGGAAGAAGGAAAAACGTGAGGTCGTCCTCTGCGGGGACGTGAACACGGCCCATCGGGAGATCGACCTGGCCCGGCCCGCGGAGAACGTGGAGGTCTCCGGGTTCATGCCGCTGGAGAGGGCCTGGATCGACCGCTTCCTGGCCCGGGGCTGGGTGGACAGCTTCCGGCTGGTCCATCCCGATCAGAAGGACGCCTACTCCTGGTGGAGCTTCCGCTCCGGGGCCCGCAAGCGCAACGTGGGCTGGAGGATCGACTACCACTTCGTCAGCGAGGGCCTGAAGGGCTCCGTGAAGGAGGCCTGGATCAAGCCCGATATCCAGGGCTCGGACCACTGCCCCGTGGGGCTCGTCCTCTCCTGATCCTTGTCCTGGCCAACCCCGCGTCCGGGTCGGGCCGCGCCCTGAAGGCCGCCCAGGACCTGGTCGATGCCCTGAAGGGGAAGGCCGTCCTGGAGCCCAGCCAGGGGCCGGGCTGGATGGCGCAGAGGGCCCGCGTTGCGGAGGCCTCCCTGGTCGTCGCAGTCGGCGGGGACGGCACGGCGAACGAGGTCGCATCCGGGCTGAGGGGAAGGGGCATTCCCATGGCCTACTTCCCGGCCGGCACGGTGAACCTCCTGGCCCGGGTCTACGGTCTTCC
>JAHFOU010000110.1 GCA_023261525.1 Planctomycetota bacterium
GCCCGGATCCCGGGCCTCAGTAACAACCTCCCGCCCCTCCGGAACGTACTCGGGGAGCCCGTCAGGCGGGCCCAGTCCCTGGGGTCTGGCATCAGTTCCGTCGCCAACGCCTTCGTGCCCGTCCTCTACCGAGAGGTCTCGGATGATGTCATCAACAAGGAACTGGTCCGCCTTCGCCACGGATTCACGCCCCCCCGGCGCCAGAGAGGGAACCTGGACTTGACGACCGTGGTCGGCTCGAACGGCCAGAACGCCTACGACCGCTGGCTGGAGTTGCACGGGGAGGTGGAGATCGGCGGGCGCACCCTGCGGCAGGCCCTCCGGCGCACCATCACGGGCGCCAACTACCAGCGCATCGGCCCCGACTCGAGCGAGGGCGTGGACAGCCCCCGCATCCGCATCGTCCAGGGCCTGATCGAGGACTACCGGCAGGCCGCCTACCGCAAGCTCCTGAAGGAGTTCCCCGTCATCGCGGGCGCGGACCGGCGCCGGCTGGATATCCGCAGCGCCCGCCTCCGCGGACAACCGGCACCGCCCCCGCTACTCCAGGCCCTGAGGGGGCAGTAACCCATGGCGTTCGCAAGCGAATCGTTCACCGGCGTGGCGGCCCAACAGGTCTACGTTTTCGGAACGGGCACGGGGTCGAGCACGAGTGGCCTCAAGTTCCTGACCTCCGACCACATCTCGGTCAAGGTAAACGGGGTCTCGACGACCTTCACGGTGGCGTCGACCCAACTCTCCTTCACCATCACGGGCGTCTCCATCGTGGGCGGGGAGACCATCCTCGTCACCCGGGCCACGCCCGTGACGGAAGCCGGCCGGCTCGTAAACTTCGAGGACCTCAGCCACCTCCGACAGAGCGACCTCGACATCTCGGCCAAGCAACTCCTCTTCATCGCCCAAGAGAGCCTGGACGGGATGGCATCGGCCACCTGCCTGAGCCTGGGCGGGGGCGGCCAGTGGGACGCCCTCACCAAGCGCATACAGAACCTGGCCGCGGGCACGGCCGCCTCCCACGCCATCACCAAGGCCCAACTCGACGCGGCCACGATCGCCGCGGGCGATCTGCCCGCCGTGACGGGGGCCGACAACGACAAGAGCCTCTGGGTCGTGAGCGGGGCCTGGGCCATCCGCACCCCCACCCAGGCCCGCGTGCATCTGGGCCTCGGCACGGCCGCCACCCTGAACGTGGGCACCGGCGCGAACCAGGTCGTGCAGCTGGACGGGTCCGCGCGCTACCCTGCCGTGGACGGTCGGAACATTGACCTCTCGGCCCACTCCCTCACCACGGCCGTCCTCGCCCGCTACTTGAACACCCTGGGGCGCACCCTCCAGTCCACCGAGTTCGACCCGTTCGACTCCACGGGCGCCTGGCAAGAGAACAACAGCAGTCGCATCGACCTGGGCACCCTGGACGCGGCCAACAACGGCGCCCCCGACATCACCCTCAACGCGGGGATGAAGTTCCTGACCCTGACCGCGGGCACCTGGGAGATCAGCTTCACCATCCGAGTGCACAACGTCAACGGCACCGCCAACGTATTCCGACGGTTCGCCTTCCGGATCACGGACGACGTGGACGGCCCCACCCAGGTCACGTACTACAACCACCTGGACGGCGTGGACATCGAAGCCGATACCCCGGCCGACCCGCCCGTCCTCATCGCGGACAACCTCCTACTGAAGCTGGCCACGTCCAAGAACCTCGTGTTCCGGGCCGCCCAGACGGACGGGCTCTCGAGCGACATCCGGGTATCCTACTTCGCCGCCGTCGTGCGCAAGGTATCGGCTTCCTTCACCTGATGGCCTTTAGCAAGCTGACCTTCGTAGGCAGTGGCCAGGGCCCGTACGCCATCCACGCCCTCGACTATCTCTCCACGGCCCACCTGTCCGCCACCGTGGACGGCTCCCCCGCGACCATCACGGTCGACAATACGCGGAAGGAAGTCACCATCGTGACCCCTACCGTGACCAGTGGGGCCGTGGTAATCGTCCAGCGAACAACGCCCCGGCTGGCCACCGAACGCCTGACCCAGTATTCTACTCTGACCACGGGACAGGCCGGCCTGTCCGCGGCCCTGCTCGATCGGGACTATCGCCAGAACATGATGGTCATGGGGGAGGCCCGGGACCTGATCACAGAATTCGGGTCGATCGGGGTCCTCTCCCTGGGCATCGATGGGCACTGGGCCGGACTCGGGCTCCGCCTGGAGAGTGTGGGGGCCGGTGTGGAGCCGACGGACGCCGTCGTCAAGTCCCAGTTGGATGCCGTCACAGCGGGAGCCTCCAACTTGCCCGCGGTGTCGGGGGCCGACAATGACGACGGCCTCTTCGTGTCGGGAGGGATCTGGGCCAAGCGCACGCCCTCCCAATCCCGGACCCACCTGGGCCTCGGCACGGCCGCTACCCTGAACGTAGGGACCGGGGCCAACCAGATCGTTCAGCTGGATGGGTCGGCCCGGTACCCGGCGGTCGACGGCCGCAACATCGACCTGACCCAGCACGCCCTGACCGCGGCTATGAACCTGCGCGCCCGGACCACGATCTGGTGGGGCATGCGGACGTCCTTCTTCGCCCCGAACAACTCGACGTCGACCTGGTACGAATCGAGCACGACCCGCATCGCCCTCAACGACGCCGTCCTCCTGAGTACGGCCGAACTGGATGCGGGGGACACCGAAGTGGACAACACGGGCACGGGGGCCGCGTCGGGCCTCGGGCTCACGACCGGCGTCTGGCGGATCGTGTTCTGCCTCCACTTCCACAACGACACGGCGGGCTCGGGCACGATCGACTACGGGTTCCGGATCACGGACGACACGAATGGGCCGACCCAGCAGCTCTTCTTCCTGTGGGCCGACAACGGGTCCGTCAAGCGGGAAGCCTCGAGCGCGACCGACAAGCTCTACCTGATCCAGGGCCAACTCATCGTGAACGTGCCCACGGGCAGCCAGAAGAAACTGTGCTTCCGGTCCCGGGCCTTCGTCACGTCCAGTTTCTCCGCGGACCGGTTCTCGGTCCTCGCCCACAAGCTCACCCCCACCCCCAATTCCGCCTTCCCGACCCTCGTATGAACCAAGGCAAAGACGTCCAGCGCGTTCTGACGGGCGCCACCGGCACCGGTGCCGGAGCCACCTTCCGCTTCCAGCTCGGCCCCAGCGTGGGCGCCTCGGCCCAGGTCTCCATCGTGGGCACGTCCGCCACCGTGGCCATCGAGGGCCGCATGAGCCCGGACGCCCCCTTCGCCGTCCTGGCCACGACCAGTGCGGGCGGGGTCATCTCGGTGCCCCAGGCGATGACCGAGATGCGCGCGAACGTCACCGCCATCGTCGCCGCGACCATCGAAGTCTGGGTTATGGCCTAGTATGCCCAGCCTGAATACGACCCGGCTGGCCACGAACCAGTCGACCCTCCCCTTCGCCTCCGCCCAACTGAACTTGCAGGCCGTCCGCGAGGAAGCCATCGGGTTCTGGGTGCACTGCGCAACACCCACCAGCTCCATTTGTCAGATCAAGGGAGCTCCCGACACCGCCGCGCTCGCCTTCGGGGCGAACAACGGCATGGTCATCCACACCATTATCGTCACGGGGACGGCCGCGGCGGGCCAGACCAAGGTGAACGCGCAGGGACACGCCTTCGTGGTAATCCAGGCCCTGCCCATCATGTTCATCCGGCTGGCCAACGGGACGGGGACGGACGTGTGGAACGTCTACCTGGTAGAATGAGCACCGAGGACGAACTCAGGGAGGAGCTGACCCGGCTCAGGATCACCGTGACCCGACGGCTCCGGGAGCGGCTGGAGGACCCGACCGCGATGGCGACCCCGGCCTACTTGGAGGCGGCCCGCAAGTTCCTGACGGACCAGGGAATGGTACTACCCCCTAAGCGGGCCCAGCGGGCGCCCCCCGTGACGATCGACCTCCCCTTCCAGGACCCTGAGTGATCCCGCCCCTCCGGGACGCCCCCCTCCTCCAGGACGTGCGCAACTTCACGGCCTCGGCCTGGAAGCACCTGCGCCTACCCAACCCCACGCCAGTCCAGTACCAGATGGTGCACTGGATGGCGCACGGTCCGGACCGCCTGGTCGTGAAGGGCTTCCGCGGCATCGGAAAGTCCTGGCTGTGTTCCGTCTTCTGCTGCTGGACCTGGGCCCTGGACGCGGACGCCAAGATCCTCGTGGCCTCGGGCAGCGCCAGGCGGGCGGGGGACTTCACGACCTTCGTACGGCAGCTGATCGAGACCTGGGACGTCCTGGAAGAGCTCCGGCCGGGTCTGAACGCACTCCGCGACTCCAAACTCTCCTTCGACGTGTCCGGGTCCGGCATCGCGCACGCTCCCTCCATGACGAGCTTGGGCGTGGGCGGGCAGCTCACTGGCAACCGGGCCGACCTGATCATCGCCGACGACGTCGAGACCGAGTCCAACAGCGACACGCCCACCAAGCGCGAGAAGCTCGTGGCGCACGTCCAGGAGTTCCCCTCCATCCTCTCCCCCAGCGGCAAGATCATCTTCCTGGGAACGGACCAGAGCGAGGAGTCCCTCTACCGTTCCCTGGAGGGGAAGGGGTACACCGTGCGCGTGTGGCCCGTGCGGTACCCGGACCCGGGCCTGCGCGCCGCCCTGTCCACGACCCTGGCCCCGGAGATCGGGGCGGCCCTGGACGAGGACCCCACGCTCGTGGGGCAGCCCACGGACCCCACTCGCTTCCCGGAGGAGGAGTGCTTGGTGCGCGAGGGGGAACTCGGGAGGAGTCGCTTCTCCCTCCAGTTCAACCTGGACCCGCGCATGTCGGACGCGGACCGCTACCCGCTCCGCCTCTCGGACCTGGTCGTGATGCCCCTCGACCCCGAGGTGGCCCCCGAGAGGATCGTCTACGGGAATCGGATCGCCGCGGACATCCCCTGCCTGGGCTTCAAGGGGGACCGCTACTGGACCCCCCTCTCCGTGGCCGAGCGATGCCTGCCCTACCAGGGCAAGGTTCTCGCCCTCGACCCCGCCGGCCGGGGTCGGGACGGGACGGCCGCGTGCGTCCTCGGACAACTTCACGGCTTCCTGTTCTTGCTGGACATGCAATCCTGGCTGGGGGAGGGCTACTCGGACGAGGTCCTGGGGGCCATCGCCCGCCTGGCCGCCCAGTACAAGGTCGCCCACCTCGTGGTGGAGGCCAACTTCGGGGACGGTATGTTGCTCCGCCTGCTCGAGCCCCACCTCCACCGGAGCGGTCACCACTGCTCGCTGGACGAGGTCAAGCACCACACCCAGAAGGAGCGACGGATTGTGGATACGCTGGAGCCCATAATCCAACAGCACCGCCTGGTCGTGCACGACCGGGTCCTGGTGTCGGACCTCCGCCCCCTCCCGGGCCTCTCGGAGGGTGCCCAGCTCCCGTACCGCCTGGCCCACCAGCTCTCTCGGATTACGAGGGACCGTGGGAGCCTCCACCGCGACGACCGCATCGACGCCCTGGCCATCGGGGCCGCGTGGTGGAAGGACTCTATGGCACAGGACGCACAGCGCCGCCAGGTAGAGGTAACCCAGCACCTGATGCTGGAGGAGATCGAGCGCTTCCAGCGTCACGCGGTCAATCCGCTGTCACCGCCCCCGCCGGACCGGAGGGGGTGGCTGGAGAAGGTGACGGGACGGACCTTGACGCCAGGACAGCGTCGGCGGTCGCAACGGCCAGACGGGCCACTGACTCGGCGGGCGCGAGCGTAGACGAACTCCGCCCCAGGATGGCGTGGAGGGACACGAGGATCGTGAGGTCGCGGAGGGAGAGAATGCCGGCCCCGTGTGGGAGCTCGAGCCCGTGGAAGCTGATGCCCGCGGGCACGGACACGGATGTCGGGGTGATGAGCTTGGAGTTCATGCTGGTGGGAGTTGGCTCTCTAAGAAGGTCACGATGGCCCGCTGGTTCGGCTGTCGGAACCAGTCTAGTGCGACCTGGAGGATGTCCCTCTCGTCGGCCGTGTAGGGCTTGGTCATTGGTCTTTCCGGTGTGCGATCGCCTTGGCCACCATGTACCCGTAGAATCCTACGATCAGGAAGGTAAAGAAGATCACGAGAACAGAGACCATCAGAGTGTCCCCCCCGTATCCATCGGGATCTTGGACCCCGATACCTTCCCACTCGGTCGGTACGCCCGGAGCTTCTTCTCGGCGGCGAGGGCCACCCCGGCCACGTTGGACGCGATGGCCTCGAAGTGGGACTCGTCCGCGAACATGATGCCACTCCGCTGGAGCATGCCCTGGAGGGCGGCCAGGAAAGCATCCCGGAAGGTCTTGTAGTCGAAATCGGGCTCCCTGGGAGCCACATCTATGGTGTTCATGCCCAAAGTCTACACCCCCATCAAACACCCAGCCATGAAATTCCTCCGAATCTCGCGGACCGTCCTCGGGATCTGGTGCCTGTGCGCGTGCACCGCCCTCCCCCCGGGCGCCGATGTCGTCATCGATGCGAGCGAGGGCGTGGGGGTCCTCGCGGTGCGCCTGGGGGCCGCCCTCCCCCTGGCCCTGCCCCTGGTCGTGGAGGAGACCGACCTGCGGAGTCGGAACCGCATAGGCCACGCCACGGAATCTCCATCCTACTATCGGATCCAGGTGGACACCAGCCTGACCGACCTCGAGAAGGCAATGGTGTTCGTGCACGAGTACGCCCACCTGCTGG
Source organism: Planctomycetota bacterium (assembly GCA_023261525.1). Lineage (GTDB taxonomy): Bacteria > Planctomycetota > SBBH01 > JAHFOU01 > JAHFOU01 > JAHFOU01. Next base: position 6,664 of record JAHFOU010000110.1, read on the forward strand.
CGCACGAGGCCGGGGCGGGGCAGGAGACTCCGCACGGGGTAGAATGGGGAGAGGCCTATGCTCGGGTGTACCGGGCCTGGATCGGGGTGGAGTAAAGACTGTGTAAGATCCAGGATGTGTGTGGCCGGAGCGGGGAGAACAGGGAAGGATTGGGGTTGAGGCTAGAATCCTGTCCATCATTCGTACTCACCCATGCGATACAAGCACAAGTGGATCACCCCGGACTTCACCGAACACGCAAAGAATCGACAAGTCGCTCGCCGGCTCCTCCGCCGAGACTACGGTCTTACCCACCCCGAGGTAAGCCTCCTTTTGAATCGAATTCACCACACTGAGCTCCTCGAGCGGGACCCGGACGACGGCACCTGGATGCTGAGTCCGACCCTGATGGCCCAACTCCCTCCAACCGCAGGATACCACGATGAAGCAGCGCCTGGGCACGGTACGGGTACGGGGCAAGAAGATCCGGGTGTATAGGAAGAGCCTCCCCAACAGCCTCTGGGGGTCCACCTATCTGGACGACCCCCTCCCCGAGATCCACGTCTCCTCGCGCCTCAAGGGCAGGAGCCAATTGACAACGGTCCTGCACGAGACCCTACACCACCTGCTACCCAAGGAGAGAGAGTCGGGGATCCT